>DASPRM010000004.1 GCA_035624455.1 Terriglobales bacterium | reverse complement strand
TTAGGATCGAAGTCCGAGCCACCCTTCGCGCCTCCCATCATTAGCGTAGTCAGTGAGTTCTTGAAGACCTGCTCAAATGCGAGGAACTTTAAGATGCCCAGATTAACGGTGGGATGGAAGCGCAGGCCGCCCTTGTAAGGCCCGATGGCGCTGTTCATCTGGATGCGGTATCCACGATTAACCTGCATCTCGCCATGATCGTCGAACCACGGCACGCGAAACATGATGACACGTTCCGGCTCAACGATCCGCTCCAGGAGTCGGGTCGACTGGTATTCCGGATGCTTCGGCAAGACCAGCCGCAGAGAATCCAGTACTTCTTGAACCGCTTGATGAAATTCAGGTTCGGCGGGGTTCTTCGCCTTCACCTCGTTCATGACGTCGTCTATATAGTCGCTCGGCGTAGCTTTGATTCGCGGCGCCGTGACTGTCGTAGCCATAAGCCCTCCTTTGCCCCCAGTCAAAAAATATCCTGGCAGGCAGATCTCTTTCCCCATTACCACGGGGGAATTGGGTGAACCGGCTGATCTCCTTTCCTGCGAACTTCGTGGCCACGAGATCAACTAGCCTTCAAATGGCGAGGGATCTTTCAGGGGGGTTGCCTTACCGTTTCCGTGGCGACATCTTGCTCCACAGACCACACTTCTCCGGCGTCTCCCCAGGGGACTCTCGCACGCACTCCCGCAATGCAGGTTCGCTTCAAGCGAAGCGACACAAGGCGGGAGCAGTCTCCAACTGTGCGCGGCTCAGGTAGCGGTTCCGCTTTAACACCCGGCCCGAGTGACCAGGCTGGCGCGGCCTCGCCCCACGGACCATTTACGATGTGCTTGGAAGTCGGAATGCTCTTTACCGTGTCTCCCACGTGAACGCAGTCTTCAACCCTGGGAGTCTCTGGGAATTGCGAACCGGCAGGTACATCGAACGACCAGCCTGCCGCTGCTTCGCCCCACGGCACTTGAACCCGGGACGGCGGAGTTGCATGTTGAGAGGGTGAGTGAAGGAAGCAAACCTCGACCAAAACTGGTTCGGGTAGGGGTTCTGCGGGAAGATCTGACTTCAAGGACCAAGCCGCTGCCGCCTCGCCCCAAGCACCTTCCACCTCTGGCACTCTCGCAGAGGTTGACTTGATTGGGGGCGGTGGATGGCAGAAACACGGTCTCTCAAGCGTGTAATCTACCGCGCAATAGGGACATAAATACATAGACCACCCCCCATGCGCCATCTAAACGCTAGGCCGCCATCCCCTTTGAGGTCAAGCTACTGCGTCACACTGGTGATTTGCCTCCCGTTTCGGGAAGCGCTGCACACAAGGTACCAAGCCTGCCGCACGCCAGCATATTTGCTCGGGAGATTTCTCCAAGTGCTCCTGATTCGCAGGTCATCCTGTGTTTGCGTGAGACCGCATTGAACATGCCAACACCTAATTCTTGAAGAGCGTTCTCCCAAAGTCGTTCCGTTTCTACCCAGCTCTCAACGATTTTCCTTCCGCCGGAACGGAAGCAGGTTGAGTTCGTGCATGACTCTGAATTCAGCAGCTCGCTCAAAGACATGATCGAAGCACTCGGAGTGCCCCACACCGAAATCGATCTGTTGCTCGTAAATGGAATTCCTTCGCCTTTGTCGCAGCTAGTTCATGAGGGCAAGCGCGTGGCTACACCTTTTCTGACTTCTCATAGACGACCAGTTCGTTTTCGCCGCAGAGCTGATCGGGGTGATAGGTGGGAATGGGAAATTCTGCCTGCTTGAATACAACGGGAGCGGCTTTCTTCTCCACCATGCCGAGAGCAACCGCCACGCCGTAAATGATGGCCTCAGGCCGAGGTGGACAGCCGGGTATATAAAAGTTGACGGGGATGACCTTCTCCACCGCACCGAGAACGGCATAACTGTCGAACCACAGGCCTCCTCCACAAGCGCACGATCCGATGGCAAACACCAGCTTGGGCGCAGGCATCGCCTCGTAAGCGCGACGCAGCGCGTCGGCAGTCGAACGGAGAGCCGGTCCCTGGCAGAGCATCACGTCCGCGTGCCGTGGCGATCCGACCAGCTTGATCCCGAACCGCTCCACGTCGTAATAGGGCGTGAGCACGTTGAGGACTTCGATATCGCACCCATTACAGCCGCCACTGTTCGCATGATAGACCCACAGCGAACGGCGGAACATCTTCTGGCACAGGTTCTCCAGCATGGCTACCTCGGTGCTAGTCGAGTTCAATGCGAATATCGTCGACCAGCGGATCCCCCTCAAAGAATGATCGCGAACGGCATACCCAGCGCGCCTGCTCGAAATCGTCAAAGCGATACCCTGGCATTTTCAATTGCTCCAACACATCGGAAATCTTGAAACAACGTCCGCAGCGCTGGCAGGTGCTCATGAACAACTCCAATCGTTGCCGTAGATCGGCTACATCATTCGTAGCCTGCTCAAAGTCGCGGCTCATAGTGATGGCCTTTTCGGGGCAGACCTCGGCGCAGCGGCCACAATAAGTGCAGCGGTTCCCGATATAGTTCAAAACGCGAATTTCCTGGCAGATGTCGGTTACCAGAATTGCGCGTGCCGAACAGTTGCTGGCACAGCCGGCACAACCGATGCACTTGTCGCCGTTCCAGCGGGGCACGCCACGGAAGTTTTCCGGGGTGGGTTGCGCCTGGGCGGGATAGGGCAGAGTCACCTTTCCCGGCCTAAGACAAAGCAACGTTTCTTTGAGTTTGCTCAGCATCACCTGTTCGCCTTCTCAGTGACCATACGCAGCAACCACCAGTGCTCCCAAAGATGCGATGTCCATGACCACAAAGTAGCGGATGGCCTGGTCAATGCGGTAGCGGGCGTGGAGCGCCGCGATGGCGGTGACAAACAGCATCAGCACGACCACTTTCAGCCAAAAGACTAACCAGGCAATGAGCAGGTTCGAGGTCCCGGACCAGGGCGCGAACAATCCGATGAACAGCGCAGCAAAGACTACCAGCTTCGCCATTTGGGCATACTTGAACAGCGCCAGCTTGGGGCCGGAGTATTCCATCAACGGACCCTCGATGAGCTCGGTTTCGGCTTCCGAGGTGTCGAACGGAATTCGCTGCACAAAAGCCTGAAAGGCGAGCAGCATCAGAGCCAGCATCGCAAGGCCCGACCAGGGAATTCCTGCTACCGCATACACTCCTCCCTTCAATACGAGGTCGAGATGCAGCGATCCAACGTGCAAACCGGCGATCAGCACGGCAACGGCGAACAGGGGCTCAAGTGTGACCATGCTCATCATCTCCCGGCTGATCCCGACCAACGAATACGTCGACCCGGCAGCGAGGCCCGCCAGGATGGTGCAAATGCCCATGAGGGTGAGCAAATATACAAGCATGATCGCATCCCCGATGCTCGCACCCGGGGCCGCGGTTCCCATCGGCAGGACAAACGCAATCGTCAGCACGACTGCCAGCGCGAGATAAGCTGCAAAGCGCTGCATAGCAGGTACCTCACCAACTTCGATATCTTCTTTGCCGGCCAGCTTGAGCAAATCGTAGTAAGGCTGCCACAGCGGAGGTCCCTGGCGCGCCTGGATGCGCGCGACGATCTTTCTCTGCAGTCCGTGGAGGAAAGGAGACACGAGGAGCACCATAACCACGTTCAGCAGGCCAGCAGTGACGCTTGCAATCACGCGTTTTCTCCTCGCGCCGCACTCCGGGCTGACTGGGTTGCCCGCAACAGTTCTTCCTGGGTCCAGACCTTCAGTGTTCCCGAATGCACATCAATGGTTTCCAGCCGATCGGTGCAGGAAAAGCACGGGTCGATGCTGGCGAGCGAGATCGTCATATCTGCGATCCGCTGATCCTTGATCATGGTGGGGACAGCTTGCAGGTTTTGATAAGTCGGGGCGCGAACTCGCCACCGACGCGGCCGATTGTTCTCGCCGGTGACAATGAAGTGGTGGCTCTCGCCACGCGGCGCCTCTACGGAACTTAGCCCCATGCGAGCGGCGGGCAACTCCTCCTCAATTGCAGCCTGCAGCGGGCCGGCCTCCATCTTTTCCAGGCACTGCCGGATGATGCGAGTGGATTGAAACACCTCTTTCATTCGCACCAGTAAACGCGACCAAACGTCCCCATCCTGCTCAGTTATCACCTCCAAGGAAACGCGACTGTAGGCCGCATAGGGATGATCGCGTCGGCAATCGATGTCGACACCGGCCGCTCGCGCTACCGGGCCGACTGCAGCGGAATCCTTGACGAGCGCAGGATCAGCAACCCCCACTCCCCGTGTGCGTCGCTGAATATTGCGGTCTCCGCTGACCGCCGCAACCACTGCTTTCCACTCTTCCTCTAGCTTTTCCAGCACGGAGCGAAGCTCTAATTGCAGTTCAAGGCTGATGTCGCAGCGCACGCCGCCGATTACGCACAAGGAATAAGTCTTGCGATTGCCACTGATCTTCTCTGCAATCCGCATGACTGGTTCACGGATGCGGAACGCATGCATGAACAGGGTGTCGAATCCCAGAACGTGACACGCAAGTCCGACCCAGAGCAGGTGGCTGTGGAGCCGCTCCAGTTCCAGCATGATGGTGCGGATAAACTCGGCGCGCCGAGGCGGGGTGATCGCGGCGGCTGATTCGACAGCTTGTGCGTACGCCACACTATGTACGCAACCGCAAATTCCGCAGATGCGCTCGGCTAGCATCGGGATATCGTCATAGCCCATCACCGATTCGGCCAGCTTCTCGATACCGCGATGGGCCATGAATCCGCGGTACTCGCACCCACGGACGAATTCACCTTCCACGTAGAGCCGGAAGTGCGCGGGCTCGTCGAGCGTGGGATGAAACGGACCGAAGGGCACCACCGTACAGCCTTCCGGCGGTTCATCAAACGTGAACTCGCGGCGGCTGTCGAAGGCTTCGGGAACGTGGTTCCAGGGCACATCTTTGCGCAGCGGGTGGACGCCTTCAGGCCATCCGTCGGGCAGGACGAGGCGCTTCAGATAGCGATGCCCAACCGGCCGAATGCCAACCAAATCCCACATCTCGCGTTCGCCCCAGCTCGCCGCCGGTACGACGTCGGAAATAGTCTCGACTTCAGGGTTATCGCTGGGAAGGTATGCAAGGACACTGAACAGTAGGTGATCGCGATCCAGCGCAAAGTTGTGCGCAACCAGGAAGTTCCCGCTGTAAGGGCGATCATCCGCTCCCATCGTAAGCACGTAGCGGGCATCATAGCGACGGAAGAGGTAATAGCAGATGCCTTTCAGTGCCGCAGGCTCCACAAAAATGAACAAGCGCTGGTCGCTCGCAAGGTCAGCGCGCTTGATGGCTTGGCCGAAGCCATCCTTCAGCAATATGAACAATTGGCGAGCGATCATGGGTGCTTCTCGGCCTTCGCCGCCGAGCCTCCCAGGTAGCGAAAATAGGTTTTCAGCTCACCGTAAAAATTGTGAGCGACATAGCGGTAGCAGTCGGATTCAGTTGCGTATCCACAGAGCCATAAAGCGGCAGTGCGGCGCCGCGCGCCACCGATCTTTGAGGCAGCGGCCGCGACCGCAAACATCAATGCCATGACTGCCACCAGAGCCAGGGGCACAAATCGGCCGGAGTTGAGCAGTTCTGCACCGCTCAACCCGCCGGAATTCACCGGGACCACATCTGCAAGGCGCGCGATCACAGCCTCCGGGTTGTGGGAGATGGCGCGTCGCACCAGCGCAAACCCTATTGCAGGCCAGAGCCCGAGCAAGATGCAGAGCAGCGCGAGAAAAAGCTGAGGGATCTGCATCAGCCAGCCGGGCTCCAAGCGCCGGGTTTGCGCGCACGCCAGCACCAGGGCACTGGCACGCGACATGAAGCTCGCGCCGAAGAACTTGATGAACGACGCGAGCGTCACGCCACTGATAAAAATGGCGGCGATGGCGCACACTACCAGATAATGGGCGGCAGTAGCTCCGCGCAGGGCTGCTACGTAGATCGTCCATTTGCTGATAAAACCATTGAACAGGGGCACGCCGGAAATCGAGCAGGAAGCCACCAGGGTGGTCACTGCGGTTATAGGCATGAAGCGCATCAATCCGCTGACACGGTTCAAGTCCTGCGTGCCGGTCGCGTATAACATGGACCCGGCGTTGAAAAACAGAAGCCCCTTGAAGAGCCCATGATTGGCAACATGCAACAGCGCCCCGAACAGCGCGAGCGCAGCAACTGGCGCCAGCGCCGCGCCAGCAGGCAATAGCGCCATGCATATGCCGGTTCCCAGTAGGATGTAGCCGATCTGGCCGATGCTGTGATAGGCGAGTAAGCGCTTCGACTGCTCCTGTTGCAGCGCCTGCGTGGTGCCGGTGAACAGCGTAACTGTGCCAAGCGCCGCAACAATATTTCCCCAACTATGCAGGGGATACAGATCGAGGGCTTGTGCCGGGACCAGCCACAGAAAATAGCGAATCAATCCGTAAACGCCGGTTTTGATCATCACCCCTGACAACATTGCACTGACTGGCGAAGGCGCGGCTGGATGCGCGTCCGGCAGCCACACTTGCCCGAAAGGCCACATGCCCATCTTGATCCCGAATCCGATCATGAACAGAGCGAATGCGAATTGCGCCAGAAAGGGTTGGGCGGCGAGCAGTCGCGGCAGGTGTGCACTCACGGTTTGAAAGTCGTACTTGAGACTGCCTTCGCCGACAGCCGTGGCCACGATTTGCGCGCCAATCAACGTGAATGCACAGGCGATCTGCATCATGATCAGGTACTTGTTTGCGGCCCGAACCGCGGTCGGTTTGTGCCGTTCGAAACGGATCAGTGCATAACCGGGCAGGGTCATCAATTGCCAAAATATGAAGAAGAACCACATCATGTCCGTCGTGGTAAGCAAGCCGTACATGGCAGCGAGGAACAATAGAAAATTCGGGTAGTAACGGGCGACACCGTAGGCCGAGTAATGCTGCATGTAGGAGATCGAGTACAGTGCCGCAGGAACAGCAATCGCAACGGCCAGCAATAGAAACACGGAATTGAGCCCGTCCACGTGCAGGCGCAACGCGAAACTGAGGTTGGGCATCGACCAGAAACTCGCCGGCTTTTCCGAGGGTGCAAGAAGCCAGACACGTCCGCAGGCAAACACGACGAGAACAGCACTGGCCGCGGTGACGGCGAATGAAACCCAGGCCGCCAGGGTTCGGAACCGTGCGCATAAGAGCGTTATTACCGCGCCCGCAATGCAGAGCAGGATCGCAGCGACAATCGCGCGTTCCGGCGTCATTGTCCCACCCCTCCCGAGGCTGTCGCCCTGCCCTCACACGCGAGTTCGCCGAGCAGTGTGGAGACAGCACTTATCGTCGTCTGCAGGACCGGTGACAATTGTTTGCCAAAGGAAACCGATTCTGGTTGTGCTCCCAGCAACCAGACCCGCGTGTCGCCGTTGGCCTCCGCGCAGCGCGCCAAAACCCCGAGCGAAATCTTGTGAGTCGAAATCTGAGGGAATCGTTCGGCGATTTCTGCGCTCTTCATCAACACGAGCGAGCCCGCGTCAGCACCGAAATCAACCGCGTCGAGGAACAGCAGGGTCGAAAAGTGTTCATCGGCGATGCGGCCGATCCACCGCTCTGGTGTGCTCCTTGCCACGAAAACATTCGGCACACCTTTAGCCAGCAGCGCCTCCGCGAGTTGCACCCCAAAGCCATCATCAGCGCAGTCCACATTGCCGATACCAACAAAGCCCACCTGTCCTCTTAGCAAATCGGCGAGTTGTGCGCGCAAGTCGGGCATCAGATCTCCTCGCCCAATCGCTTTATCTGCTGATACGTAAAGACCGGGCCATCGATGCAGACGTAGGCGACACCGATACAGCAGTGTCCGCACTTGCCCACACCGCATTTCATATAACGCTCGAGCGTAGAAACAATGTTTGTCTGAGGCATTCCCATGGCCAGCAAATCCTTGATGACGAAGCGAAACATGATTGGAGGGCCGCAGACGAACGCAATCGTGTTCTCCGTCGGGACCTGTACCCCGGCCTTTTTGAACAGGCTGCCCACTACGCCCACATGTCCCGTCCAGCCGTCCTGGCCACGATCGACAGCCAGGTGGCACTCGACTCCCTCGCAGGCTTCCCACTCGCGCAGCTTCGGGACGTACATCAATTCTTTGGGCGTTTTCGAGCCGTAAAAGATCTGTATCCGGGCGTAATCGGCGCGATGAGCTAGCGCGTAAACAATGCACGACCGCAGCGGAATCAGCCCGATCCCGCCCGCAACGAAGACCAGGTTCTTGCCGCGATATTGTTCCATCGGAAACCCATTACCGTAGGGCCCGCGGACCCCAAACTGATCACCGGGACGCAACCGGTGCAGGGCTCCCGTACAACTGCCGACCTGCCGAATGGTAAAGAAGGTGTCGTTCTCAGTCGGACTCGGAGGCAAGGACGCGGGAAATTCGCCCACACCGAAGAGCGACACTTGTGCAAACTGTCCCGGCCGGAAATGGCGGAAGCGCTCCTGGTTTTCGGTTTCACGAAAATGCCAATAGAAGGTCTTGACCTCGGCAATATCGTCTTCCACACGATCAAGCACTGCCACCTTGGGCAGGTAAACGTTTTCAGTGAGAAACTGCTGCATGTTGCTCCGAGCTTGCACGGCGAATCATTTCCACCACGTTTGGCATGCCGATGTCCCCGTGGCACACGGTGGCGCAGCGCCCGCAACCCACGCAGGCCACCGACAATTCACGTTGCACGAAGTAATGGGCTAGTTTGCGAAAGAAGCGACGGTTTCGGCGGTCGTGCACTGCGCGGCGCGGATTGAAGCCGCCGGCCATGCGGGTGAAGCCGCTTAGTGCGCATGAGTCCCAGATTCGTACGCGCTCGGCTTCGCCCGGCCCGCTTTGCCGGTCGCTGACGGTGAAGCAAGTGCATGTGGGGCACACATAAGTACAGCCACCGCATTCTATGCAGCGGTCGGCGATCTCCTCCCACGTTTTCTCCGGTATCTCACCGCGCGAAATACAACGTACGCCAGCGGAGAACCAACTGGTTGCATGCTTGAACTTCTTCCGTGTTTCTTCCAGGACAGCTCGTCTGCGCGCAATATGTTCAGCAGTGCCTCGCCGAAAAATACTCTCTGCGAAGAGTGCTTCACCGGCGGCGCTGCCGGCAACGGCCATGTAGTCGTCGCCCAGATCGATGAGCTGAAGATCGAAGTGAGCGCGCGCCGCCGGGCCGGTGTCGGCACAGACACAGAAGCAATTGGCCCCGATATCTGCTTCCGGATCCGTGCACACAAAATTGACCAGGAACAGGTTCTGGCGGCGTTTTTCGTAATAGATGTCGCGATAGTCCCGTCCGAGATAGAACCGGTCCAGGTGGTAGACGCCCGCGATATCGCATGACCTCATGCCGAAGATCGCGCGTTTTCGATCATCATAAACAGGCTCGATGTGCACCTGTCCATTCCTGCGATGGACGGTGAGCAACGGCTCGAGGTGCGGAAGAACAAAGCGCTTTGGCGGATTGCAAGGATTTGGCGCATGCATTTGGATCTGCGATCTGTTTGCCGGCGTGACTACATCAAAAAAGGTGTCGACGCCATGATCCCGGAACAATGCCAGAACCTCATAGCCGGAAGCGCTCAGCAGGTCCACGATCTTCAGTACGTCGTTGCGTGCGACAATCCGCGCCCTCACGCTGCCTCCTTCTCGAGACGGATCCAGACCAGTGCTGCGCCACCCGCTACGCTTCCCAGAATCTGGCGCTCGACTTCCCGAACAAAGTACGGAACGCACACCGTGCCTCGCCGCACCTCGTCAGTTACTCGTGCGGTAGATACGGCAGCGGCATCGGGAGAAACGAGGCGGACCTTTTGCCCGTCGTGGATACCCAGGGCCTGGGCGTCAGCGGGATTGATCTCGACAAACCCTTGCGGATAGTCGAGCAGCAAAATGCGGTGTTCACGGCGAAGCGTCTCACTATGCTGAATAAGGACGCTTTGGTTCCAGTAGTACAGCGACTGACCGAAAACCAGGATGAGCGGGAACTCCGGTGGCGGCGGAATGATCGTCGGCTTGGCAACCGCCGCGAATCGGAACGCATGATTGCCATTGTGATTCCCGAACAGCAGTGATGTTCCTAGCGGCTGTTCTTTAGTGCATGGCCATTGCCGTCCGTAGTGGCTGCCGAGGTTACGGTAATTCACCCCACTGTAGAAGGGCACGACAGCCCCGATTTCGTCCATCACCTCCGCGGAGCTACGGTAACTCCAGTCCGCACCTAACAGACGAGCCACTCGGACCAGTTGTTCCCAAGCCGGTAGCGGTCCTGGGGGCGGCGCAACGGCCCGTTCCGCGAGCTGAATCCTTCGCTCCGTGCTGGTGAACGATACGCGCTCCTCTCCAAACGATGTCGTGGGGAGAACGACGTGGGCGTATTCCGCGGTTCCGGTCATGAAGAGATGCTGGACAACGATGAGTTCAAAATGGCGAAGCGAATTGGCAGGATCCCCAAAAAATGCCGTGCTGAATGGGTCGCAGCGACAGAGCCACAGCGCCTTCAAGCTGCCATCGCCTCGATCTGTCAGCATCGATCGTGCTCCAAATCCAGGGCTGGAAGGGATTGTCGTCTTCCAGAGCGCTTCCACCTCAGCTCGCGCCCTTGCATCGCCGACCGGTCGGTATCCCGGCAAGCGATCAGGGAGGACACCCATGTCGCAAACGCCTTGCAGATTGTTGTGTTCTGTGAGCGCGAAGATGCCGGCGCCGCGCTTGCCGAGATTCCCGGTCAACAGAGCCAAGTTGACGATGGCGCGGATACTGTCGCGCGTTCGCGACTCGATCCCCGTCGAGTACAGCACAGCCGCGCAGCGCGCGCCTGCGTAAACCTGCGCCGCCTCTTCAATCAAGTCGGGCGACACGCCGCAGCTCTCGGCTGCCTCGAACACGTCGTAAAGGCGGATATGTGCCAGGAACGACTCGTAATCGCGACAGTGTTTATGGATGAAAGAGTGGTTCATCAGGCCGCGGTCGACAATTGCCTTAGCGAGTGCGCCGTAGAGCATCGCCTCGGTGCCGGGGAGCACTTGCAGGAACAAATCAGCCGAGCGGGCGATTCGATGGTACCGGCTACCAATAACAATCAGCTTGGCGCCAGAGAGTTTGGCGCGGAGTACGGCGCCAGCAATCACGGGTAGACGGCGCGCGAGGTCGACGCCGTCAACGACGATCACTTCGCTGTTTGCCAGATCCGAAATGGAGTTGGTGGTGGCTGGCAGCCCCAGTGTTTCCAGTAACACGTTGATGGAGTTGTGGCAGTAAACCCCGCTTCCGTGGTCCACGTTATTGGTGCCGATCGCGGCGCGAGCTAGTTTTTGCAGAAGATAAGATTCTTCGTTGGCGCATCGGGGAGAATTGAGGAAAGCCAGCGCGTCCGGTCCGTCGCGCGCGCGGATTCGCATCAGCTTGTCAGCTACAAAGCCGAGGGCTTCGTCCCATCCCACTTCCTCTAGTGTGCCGTTCCTCCGCAACAGCGGCGACCGCAGCCGGTCAGGCGAACTGCACACTTCGTGCACGTGCCACCCGCGCACACACAGCCGGCCCGAGTTGGCGGGATGAGAAAGGCTTGGGTATGCGCCCACTACCCTCCCGTCACTGCTCTCCAGATAGAGGCCGCAACCAACGCCGCAAAACGTGCAAGTAGTCAGCGTCTGGGCCATCTGTCCCTTCTTCCCCGGTAGAGGCACGACAACGAGTCATCGGCCACGGCGGGTGAATGCACCAGTACGTGTGGAACGCCAATTTCTGCTAATAGCGTCTCGCTCCTGGAGTAGTCAGTCTGTGACGGGGAACACCACGAGGGGTGCCTGAGCCGACCACATCCGAAGCACCCCCGCAGGCAGTCTTGCCAAGGAGCGCACTACGGGAATGGCACCGCTACGAGTTGCTTCCAAGTAAAGAACTATGGCGACGAGTTTTGGGCGGCGTCGACGTCAAGGCAATCCCACCCCTGGCATGGAGGAGCGGAGGCAACCATAGGCGTAATTGCCGTATGAAGGCAGGAAATACATATAACACTTCACATCACTGAATTTCCGTACCCAATGTGGTATGAAGAATTCGGGCCGGGAGTCGTCCGAAAGTCCTCACTCGACCTCTGCACCAACGCGGGCTTGAGCGCGGCGACGCCCGGCAACCAGCTTGCGTGAACTCCGCATGGTCGCTACCCACAAATCCGAGGCCCCGGCGCCGGACGACCTGCTGGAAAGCTGTCGGAAAGCAAGAGAGCGCGCGCGCGACGTCGTAGCCATGTACAAAGAGTCTGCCCAAGAGAGCGCGACAGTGGTCGCCGACGTCAGAAAGCTGCGCGAGAATGGGGAGCGTCTGGTTCAGCGTTTCGAAGAAGACTTGGCAATCGCCCGAAGACTTCTTCCCTCCTCGCCGAAAAGCCCGGTAAAATTCGTCCGGCGAAAGCGACGGAGATGAGAGCAGACGAAAGCACCCGCCGCCCCTTGGCCTAGGGCGGCGCTTCTTATTTCTCGCGCAATACACGTAGAATCCGCACGAGCCCCACAGCTCGCGCCATCGGTTAAAGGGCGAGGGCTAACATCCCTCGCCTTTAGAAAGACACCCGCAGTTGTTGGGCTTCTCCACGTGATCAGGGTCACAGACCCGTGCCCACCTCCAATGGAGAATCTACAGAACGCACGCTGATTCCGTGCTGGAGTCAAGAGTGCACCTCACTCAAAGCAGCGAGTCTGCAGATCGTGGGCGCATCGTGGCGCCGGCATATTTGCGGAATCCTGCCTCACGCCTGCCTTCCCAGTGGAGTACATCATGAATTACTTCCGAGATCTCGCCGTCCATTCGTGCGGCCCGCATGGCAGCACTCATAGGAACCGATTGCTGAAAGGAATCGCAGATTTTGCGCAAGTGGTTAGGCGCTGCTTCTGCACGGTAATCCCCAAGCCGAGCGACCTTCCGGGGCTGGATCGTGGTTGGATCATCGCCAACCATAAGCTGGTCTCATTCCACGCTGCATTCTTGACGTCCTTGCTTAGCATTTCGACGAGTGTGGCGTCGAGGTTTGATGTCATGCGGCAGATGTTTCTCAGCGTGGAGGTAGTGATCTCTTCCATCATCTGGTATGCGGCCTGGCATACGAATATTGCCATCCACGAGATGGGGCACTATCTGGCCGCGGTCAGGACGAATAACCTGCGGCCAGAGCTTGAGGAACAGGCGCAGGCAAAACTCAAGCAGGGCGTATTGGGGAGACTGCGCTGGTATCTGGAGATGTTTGTGAAGATCCCCTGGGGAGCATTTCTTGGAGTCAACAAGGAGGCGGGCAGCTTTCACCCCAGTGTGAAGACACAAAATCTCGCGGTGGCAGCTGCGGGGCCAAGGGCGAGCAAAGTGCTCAGCCAAATCTTTTTTGTCCCGGGAATTCTCTTGATCATCATTGGTCTCCGCATGGCGTTTCCGGCAGCCGTCTACCTGGGCAGACTCTGCTTCACGATCGGCGTGGTTGCGCTTTTTGATTTCCTGCTGTCCGATGCCGGCAAGTACAAGGCATTCCGTGAACGGCAGGAAGAGGCGGCGGCAAAGGCAGCGGAAGTTAGGGTGGCTGAACCGGCCCGCATGACTCAGGAAGTACGTCCCGTGAAGCCCTCTGAGTTGCGACGCAAGCTGCGCCTGCACCGCTTGCAGGAACTGGAACTGCCTGACGGCCGGATTGTGTTTGCCCCCTGGGAATTTCGAAATTCGATTATGGGCGGACGTCACACCGAGGAGATGGGCGGTAATCTCAGTTTTCAGGAATTGATGTTCCTACCGCTCACCGCCAAAGACTATATCGAAGCCCAGCGGGTCACGAATCTTCTACAAAGCAGGGCCATCCAGATTATCCAGGACACCGAAGGACTGAATTTCGTCGGCATTGGCCTGGAGGGTGGGATTGTCGCCTCCTATGCCAAGGAAAAGGGTGACCTCCTGCCCGAAGAACGGGCATTGAGGGTTGCGGTGCAGGCGATCGAAGAATGTGGATTCGTGCCTGACCGGGACGTATGCCTTGCTCTGGATCCAGCCGCCAGCGAACTCAGCAATGCTTACCGCGAGAAGACCGGGGAGAAGGACTCGGTTGGCCAGTATCTGTTTTGGAGAGCCGAAGATCCTAGGGTGATGACCACCGACGAGATGGTGGATCTTTTTGTGAGCTGGGTGAAGAAGTATCCGATTGTCTCGCTAGAAGACCCCTTCGCGGAAGACGACTACGAAGGCTGGAAGAAACTGATGAAGGCGCTCGATCAGGAAATCCTGATCATTGGAGACGACCTGGTTACCACCAAGGATTCTACGATTCAGCGGTGCGCCGAACAGGGCCTGATTAATACCGCGCTGATCAAAGCTAATCAGATCGGAACATTGAGCGAAACCTTGCTAGCTACCCGCATAGCGAAACAGATGAAGCTCGCGCTGGTGGTCTCACACCGCTCGAAATCCCCCAATGAGGTGATGGAAGCGGACATCAGTTTCGCGGTCGGAGCGCTTGGCTTGAAATGCGGAGGTGGGGCTAACACCGAGAGGCTCGTCAAATATGGGCGAATCGTCGACCTCATGGAGATGGCCAAGAAAGGAACTAAGGTTACGCGGAGACTCGACCCCGATCTGGTGATTGCGGATATATCCGCTCACGAGGAACCGACCAATGCCGGCATTCCGACCGTGGGAGTTGTTGTGATGCTGGACAATGGAATGAAATTCTCCGGCGCTACCCCACTCGGCACGTCCGCAGGGACGGACGAAGCCATCCACCTGGTTGACAGCATTATCGAAGCATCGCCACTTACCAGAAAGTATTCGCAGTATTTCGTCTACAAAGAGAAGGAAAAGACTTACCGCTTCGCATCGGGAGTCAAGGCTGAAACTCTCGCCACCGAGAATCGCGAACTTGCCGACTTGTGGGTACGGTCAAAACGCTATGGCGGCAAGGGCTGTCTGAACGCAGTGCACAATGTCACGGAGGTCCTGGCTCCTCGCTTCCTGGGACAGAAGATCTCGGCGCTGGGTACGCTGGCCGACATCGATCGCGAACTCCTGCTGATGGAGCTGGACCTGGCAATGAAGCGGGGGAAAATCGCACTCGGCGCTTCTGACGAAGAGAAAGTCCAGATCATGCAGCGCAAGGCCAACCTCGGCATGAACGCGGTGCTGTCGCTGTCGCTTGCCCTTGGACGGCTGGTGGCCGCAAGGGATGGAAAGGAACTGCCTGACATCCTTCACGAACTGGAAACAACCATCGACCGCGACGTTCTGTACGGCATTAAGGAGCGAATGCAGGAGCCGGCAAGGGAGCTAGCAGTCGTCGGGACTCGGTAAGGGGAGGTTCTCCTCCCGGCATATCTTTTCGAGCTGGCTAACCGACCAGGGTGCTTTGAAATCGTAAAACACGCGGTAGGGCTGCTGCAGGAGTTCAATAACGCCTTGGCATTGCGGGTCGGCCCATTCGGGGAGTACGGACCTGACCTCGTCCAGTTTCGCGCCGCTCAGCTTCAGCGTGATGAGAGCCAGCACGTTGCGGGGGTGAAGGGAAAGCTCCTCGAGGCCACCTTTTAAGATCTGCTTTCGTGCTAATAGAATCCTGCGTTCGCCTACGCTGTGCAGAACCTGCATGTATTTCTCAAACAGGACCCACTCGTTTACCAGTAATCCGATTTCCGAGGGGGTAAAGGATCGCCAGAAGGCAACGGGGTAAGAGAGGCACAGAAAACGTCCCAACATGAACGCTCCTGCCTCATAGCCGGAAATATGTTCGCGCAAGCATTTCGCTAGTGCGTGTTTGAAGAACCTTATTTTCCTCCCCAGTGTGAGCATCTCGAAGACATTGCTTTGCCCCAGGTGGTCGCCTATGTCGCTTTTGAGGACTTCCTCCATGTAAAGAGTTTCGCTTTTGTCAAACCAGGCGTTTACCAGGGGTTGGGCTTGCTCCAATTCGCCGCGCAGATCAAAATTTACGAGCCGTACGACTTCACTCAATGTCGAGATCTGGTCAATCTCGAGCCCTCGAGTTAATTGCTTGTAGTAGCGATAGGCGTAAGCGATGGAGGCAAAGGATTTCTTTTCGCCCTCATCCATCTCGACCGCCTCACCTTTCATGTATCGCAGCAGGCGCGCCGGTTTGTACTTGGCTTGTCCCTGATAGAGGCATCTTCGCCGCGACGAAACAGTGATCCAATCCCCCTCCCTGATTTCCTGGCCCGCCGCATTGAACAAACCTCCGCCAGGGTTCAGCTGTACCCCGCTCTTCTCCAGGCTCAACAGCGCGGGAATACCCAAGCTCTGGCATATGGTGACGACATGGACAGCGGCTGAGGTCAGGCTGACGATGGCATCCATCTCCCGCATCACCACGGTGTCGGTCGGCACAAAGGTTTGTTTGCAGAGGCATACCTTCTCGCCCTGACTCTTTGCCCTTAATGCTTCATCCCCGGTGAAATACATGCGTGCCGAAACCGCCGACCTCGGCAGGACCGCAATCCCCGAGCAGAAGGGAGTGAGCAGGCTGAAGTCATCCTGATCGATGGTATCGCTTGTGAGTTGCTTGAGGTGGTAGGGACGAACGAGCTCGGAAACTCGCTGCCGGGAAATCGTGCCCGCCTTATGCATGTCGACCGCCGCAGTGATGGCTGCCCGTCCTGACATACCGCACTGGTTGACCTGCAGTAGAGCGAATAGTTGATGCCGTTCTGTGGCCTCGACTGCGAATTCGATCGTGACCGGCGATTCGAACTCCCCTTCCAGATCCCCGAGGTGGGGAAGGAAATGGTAGACGCCAGGAAATGTTTTCCTGATCGCTTCCGGATCTTCGAAAGACGTAGCCTGGATCTCGGCAGTGCCGGTCATCATTTCTTCGCCAAAAATGTTGCGAGCCGTTTGCAGTTCAATCCCCGTTCCTGTGTGGGTGTCGCGACTGGAAATGACACCGGCATAAGCGCTTTCATGGCGCACGGTGCAGATCATTTTTTGGAGGATGAGACTGGGGTAGTGTTCTGTTCCACGACACAGGGTTAGCACGAGATCCTGATTCGCTTCGAAGTCTTGATAGGCCAGTTTCGCGAAGAAGATGGCTTGAGCGATTGGACTATCCACAAGATTTCGATCACTGGATCTCACCGTCGAGCTGAGCTGGTCGATCAGGCGTGCCACTTGACCCGGCGAGAGGTTTGAACCCGACTTCTTGATTAGGGCAAGGTACTCGTCATGGTGTAGCGCTTGACAGAGATTTCGCAAATTGTTCAGGAACATCCTGCGAGCTGCGACCGTGCCATACATCTGTTCCAGGCTTGGCAACGTACCCTCTGTCACTCCGACATTGAGGTAGGTATCCATGAGTCCGGGAATATAGGTGGGGGTAGCGCAGCGCATGGCAAACACCAAGGGATTTCTGGAATCGCCGAGCCTCTGCATAGTGAGAGTCTCGAGTTGCCGGGTGGCCTTGGAGACATGTTCCTCGAGATGCTGTGCCCGATCGAGATAGCCAAGCGATGTCAGCACGACAAAATCTGGCACCGGATAGCCCTGCTGGCTCAATTTCAGGAGAATGGAGCCCTTTTGACTGATCTTTTGTTCGGAGTGCGCCTGACAGCTCGTGGAAGGAACCACGAAATCACTTTCGACCGGCTGCCCTCGAACTGCAACGTCGGAAGCCTGGACAGCGAGCGCTAGATCTCCAGCGGCCCTGAGGTCTCCGTGACGCGCATCCAGAATCAGCTTTAGATGTGCCTTAGCTTTTTCGAAGTCATCGCAGCAGAGCAGCGGAATATCTGCTTCGCTGACCGCAATGCAATTGGTTGCTCCGTCGTCCAGTTCATATTCGATTACTGGCGGAGATTGTCCGGTACCCTTCACGGTTCCGGTTTGACCGCGCCCAAAATGCAAATCTCTGCTGGCCAGGAGATTGCGCTGGTTAACAAAATTACCGCGAAGTTTGAAGTCGCGGATTCCCGTGCTTAGGAGAATTGCCATAACGCCTCAGAATCAGGAATACAGCGGTCGCGAAAATCGCGACCTCAGAACCTGCCCGACCTCATGGGCCGGTCCAATTCCCAACCCGGTATCGTCATCACGACAGCTGTTTCGCGATTGTGCGAAGGTGCTCAAACTCATATGTTCCCAGGCCGCGTTGGGCTGCCATCTGCAGATAGGGAAGAGCGGAAACCTTCAGGTCCCAATAGGCATTGGCTACATAAGCATCGACCGCGACTGGATCAGTGCTGGCCACCAGCGTCTTCTTGAAAACGACGTCTTCCAGGTTGCCTCCGGTGGGTCCGTTTCGCATCAGAACTCGGTAGCAATCGATGAGCGTTAGTGTCGGACGCATGAAATCTGCGAGATCCACCAGGCTTTCGTGGATCTTTTGATGCAATTGATGGCGGGGGCCGCCCAGGATGCCGTACCAGTTTTTCATTCCCAGGGTGGTACCAGTCAGGCTGTGGTGTTTGGCGATCGGGACGTTGATGATTTTGTCGACGTTGAGGAAGGGATCGAAGACCGGCCACTCGCGCAGCACTGCGCCTTGTAGATCCACGTCCCTGAATCTGGCGGGTTCGGGCAGGATGACCTCCGCCCCCTCGCGCCGCGCCGCTTCGGCAATGCCCGAACGCTGGAAGCACCGTCTGGCCTCGTTACAGCTGACGTCGGTGACAATGACATTCTTGGCTCCGGCGTTCCAACATTGGCGGACTATCTCGGCAACGATTAGCGGGTTGGTATTGGCCGCCTGTTCGGGAGTGCGGTCCCAGCCTATGTTGGGCTTCACCAGAACAATGTCGGCGCGCGAGATGAAGCGGCTCATGCCGCCTAAGGCCTCGATGGCTTCACGCGCCAGTTGCGCAGGATTTGCACCCTGAATGACTGCCATCTCGGGCAGTACTGGATTGGCGGCGACAGCATGACTACGTTTCCGACTTGTCGCCAGCTCTGGCTGAGGATGCTGATTGCGCTGGCTAAGCCAGAATCCGAGCCTGGTAGTTCCCGCGGCAATTCCACCCAGCCGGAGCAGTTGGACTAAAGCCTCGCGACGGCTGATTGTTGGGTTGGTGGCCGGCGGCATATTCGCACCGCCTTTTGATTTTTGTTCAGCAGCTAGATTCTAATTTCGTTCCGGTGGTCCCACCTGTGCAACCCGTCACACTGCCCTGTGCGCGACAGCTAACGATTGCAGTAAAAGCTGCTCTGGGTTTGGTTGGATTCAGCGCGGTCATCGGCCAGATTCTTCTCATGCGGGAACTTATCGTCGTGTTCAACGGCAATGAGATTTCTCTGGGAATTATGCTGGCGACGTGGCTTTTATGGACTGCCGCCGGAAGCAGCCTGGCCGGCCGGATGGGAATCGGCCAAAACAATGCTCGGACGGCGGTGGCGGCGATCGAATGCCTGCTGGGCATTAGCCTGCTGCCAACGATTTGGATCGTACGCACCTCCAGGGCTTTCTTTCAGACAGTGCCGGGAGAACTGGTGGGTCCGCTGCCGATGCTGCTCACGTCCCTGGTGTGCCTGGGTACGTTTTGTGTTCTCTCAGGATGCCTGTTCGTCGTGGCGGCGCGCATGTACCAACAGGAGTGCGCGGTTTCCGGCCGCCTCGCGAGCAGTTCGGCCTACTTGCTTGAGGCCATCGGCTCCGGTTTGGGCGGAGTCCTGGCCAGCATCGTTTTGCTGCGTTTCCTGAGCTCTTTTCAGATTGCCATTCTCGTCGCCCTGCTGAACCTATGCATGGCCGCGACCTTATTATTGCGGATGAAGCCCAAACAGGTGGCGGGTTGGGTTGTGGCAGCCGCCTGCTTTGCGATTCCGCTTCTTTTATATATCGCGCCATCCTTCGACAGGTCTGCACAACAACGCCTGTGGCGAGGATTCAGCGTCTTGGGAATTCGCGACTCGATCTACGGCAATCTCACGGTCGTCGAGACCGGTAATATCCGCAGTATTTACGACAACGGTGTGATCCTGGCCAGCACGCCTGATCCAAATGCTGCCGAAGAGGCCGTCCACTACGCCCTGCTTGAGCATCCTGCGCCGAAGCGAGTCTTGCTCATGGGCGGCGGTGTCAATGGTAGTATTCCCGAAGCGCTGAAGCATCCCACCCTGGAGCAGCTCGACTATGTTGAGCTCGACCCCACACTGATTCATCTATTCCGCGAATTTTTCCCGACGTATTCGGCGCCCGCTCTTTCTGACCCTCGCGTCCACATCCATTACGCGGACGGGCGGCACTATCTCCAGATGGCGGCTGATTCATTTGATGTAATCATTCTGAATCTGCCCGACCCCCAAACCGCGCAGCTCAACCGTTTCTACACGGCCGAGTTCTTTCATTCGGCTCGTCATCATCTCGCTGCTGGAGGGCTGCTGGCGTTAGACCTGCGCTCGTCGGAGGACTACATCAGCCCAGAATTGGCAGAATTTCTGCGCTGCATTCACCATACGCTGCGACAGGTTTTTCCTCAGGTCGTCATCATCCCCGGCGAAACAGCACACTTCTTCGCGGCTGTGCAACCGAATGTTTTGACCGATGATCCGCAAGTATTGATTTCCCGGCTGCAGAGCCGGCATCTGCAGACGCAATACGTGCGGGAATATTTCATCCCATTTCGCATGATGCCGGATCGCATGGCTCAAGTTCGTGAGCTGCTACAACCGCTGCCTGCGACGCCAGTCAATCGCGACTTCGAGCCGATTGCCTACTACTTTGACGTGGTGTTGTGGAGTGCTCAGTTCAAATTGGCCTATTCCCGTCTATTCCAGGCTGCAGCGCACATTGCCTTCAGGCCGATTATCGACGGAGTGCTTGTCGCACTGCTGCTCGTAGCCGCTGTACTCGGGTATCTGCCCGCACGGGAGCGACGCGCGCGGGCAGCGGCGGCCTACTGTGTGGCGGCGACGGGGTTCACGCTGATGGCTTTACAGATTTTTCTCCTGCTGTCGTTCCAGTCTCTTTTCGGCTATGTCTACCATCAACTTGCGATCCTGATCGGTATGTTCATGGCGGGCATCGCGTTTGGGAGTTGGCTGGGGATCGCTCGCACTCGTGCTTCCGATAGCGGGCCAAACATGACAACTGCCGCAATCGCTCAACTTCTGCTAGCCCTATCAGCGCCAGTACTGCTGTTTGGAGTGAGCCTGCTGTCCCGAAGCTCTAGCGGACCGGGCATTCTTTTGGGTGCGCAGCTTGCTTTTCCAGCTTTAGCGGTATGGTGCGGAATAGCGGGGGGATATCAGTTTCCCATCGCCACAGAGATTTATCTTGGCGGTCGTCGAGCCGAAACCGGTGTGGGCGTACTCTATGCGATCGACTTGCTTGGCGGTTGTGCCGGCGCTTTGTTGTTGAGCAGTTATCTCATTCCGGTATTCGGGTTTTGGAAGACCGCATGGCTCACTGCCGCAGTCAACCTGGCGCCCCTGCTTCTGGCTAGCCGGTTGAGCCTGGCAAAGAGCGCTCGGACATAACCAGTCAGTTCTCCCCAAACACGACTGCGGTAAACATGAAGATGTCGGTGTTCTCATCCTTCCAGCAGCCGAAGTGCATGCCGGCCTTAGCGCAGGTTTCATCCAGGAACCGCTTGCGATCCCATTTTTCTTCTACAGGAACTTGTGGCAGCAACAGGCCCTCACGACTGCCATTCTTCATCAGCAGACCGTGCCGGCCGACTTGAACTTGTTGAATATCCTGCACGCGCCGCAGCGGTGAAAGCACGGAGATTTCATATTGGAGTTGCGGCAACTCGGAGCTGGAGACTGGCCTGAATCGCGGATCGCGCAGGGCAGCCAGCGTGGCGGTGTCCCGCACTGCCAGGTAGAGAGGCTTCATCGCAGAGGTGTAGCCAATGCATCCTCGCAGCTCACGCGACTCTCGCAAGGTCACAAAGGCGCCGTGCTCCTGATTCAGCACCTCGCTGGTACTCGAAGTTGGTTGATACGCGCTCTTTTCCTGTACGGCGTGTTCTACAGACGTGCGAGCCAGAGCAAGCAGTTCGCTTTTCTCGCGCGCGGTCAGTGAGAACGGCGGTTCAGCGGACTGAGAGTGTGGAGTCTTCACCAGAGCCACGGCGCTATATCCCACAACCCGCGAGCGGTCTGATGTTACGTCGCCCGAATTGGCATACTTCAGCACCTGAGCCTGATTTGCACCCAGGCGTTCGGCGGCGATCATCGCGGCCACGATTGGTGCGCCGCCACAAGCTTCCCAAACTCGTGCCCCGAAGTTCTGCGACATGCTGAAGTAGTCCCACGCCTGTAGTGCGCTGAGTGTTTTGTGGTCGATCTTCACCGCCTCGTCGTAAGGGTGATAATGCGAGAGGTCGGAGCTCGCCACGATCAGCGTGTCGTTACCGTGGATCAGCTTCGCAAGAGCTACTCCCAAGGCACGGCTGCTTTCATAACTCCGATCGCCCATGACGATGGGCACGAGCTGGAAATCACTCAGAACCCGTTGCAACCACGGTAACTCCACCTCGAGTGCATGCTCAGTGCCATTGGGGGTAGGAAGATGTCCGCGGCCCGAGAGCTTGATGCTGGGGCTCATCTTCACCAACTGTGCGGCGAAGGCATGGTCCACACGAACCGTTCCGAGCGGCGTCGTGTAACCGTCACCGTCATAGATTGAGGTGAATTCAAAGGATTCGTAATGCGACGGGGCGATCACCACGACTCGGGAAAACTTCTGCCCTTTCAATGCCGCATACGTGAAGGCAGCGACAGGGCCGGAGAATTGATAACCCGCATGTGGTGCTACAACAGCGACAATCGAGCCCGTGATCGGCGGCGGCGATGCATGTGCCAGCATGTCATCCATCATTGCCGTGAGCGCCTTGGGGTCGGCTGGATAGAAGCCGCCTGCCACTCCAGCCGGCCGCAGGTGTTCCGGGCTCATAGCCGAATCGTGCCGGAATGCCGCAATCAGCAGAACCGTGATCAGTAGGATCGCCGCACGATACATTGCGCCGCGAATTTTCATACTCATGCGCGAGCCCTCCTCTCGGACCTCATGCGTGCCACACTCCCGGAATCGGTTGCTGGCAGAATGGGCAGGCATTCTTGCGGATGAGCATTTGCCTGGCCGTCAATCCTACGCGTTCCACCAGCATGCGGCGGCACTTCGGGCAATAGGTGTTTTCCGCGGGATGCCCTGGCACATTGCCGATGTAGACGTAGTGCAGTCCCTCAGCGTCGGCGATCGCTTTGGCGCGCTCCAGGGTCGGTACCGGCGTAATCGGCAGGTTTTTCAGCAGATATTCCGGATGAAATTGCGCAAAATGCACAGGTACATCTACGCCGAGATTTGTCTTGATCCACCGAACCAGGCCGCGAAACTCGGCATCGCTATCGTTGAGGGTCGGTACTACCAGGTAGACAATTTCAGTCCATTTGCCCATTTTTCGCAAAGTGACCAGGGCATTCAGCACCGGCTTCAATTCCCCGACAACGACATCGCGGTAATAGGATTCGGAGAAGGCTTTCAGATCGATCTTGACGGCATCCATCTTTCCATACGCGGCCTTGAGAGCGTCTGCTTGCATATAGCCGTTGGAGACGACCACACTGCGGATGCCGGCTTCGTGTCCGGCATCCGCCGCATCCATCAGGTACTCGCTGAAGACCACCGGCTCACTGTAGGTGTAGGCAATCGTCGGACAGTGGTATTGCCTGGCCAGGTCGGCGACCGATCTTGGGGGTGCATAGTTGGCGGGAACTTGCTCCGGGCGCACCTGCGAAATGTCCCAATTCTGGCAGAACTTACAATTGACGTTACAGCCAGCGGTGGCCAGCGAGAAAGCCATAGTTCCCGGCAGGTAGTGGAAGAAAGGCTTCTTCTCGATGGGGTCTACGTGTGCCGCACACAAGCGCGAGTGCACCAGCGTGTAGTAGGTGCCGCCGCGATTTTCTCGCACACCACAGTATCCACGCTCCCGGTCTCCCACCGTGCATTCGCGCGGGCATAACTTGCATTTGATCCGCTTATTCTCAATTTTCTGGTAGAACCTAGCCTCGACGGTGAAACGTGAATCGTCCAGCTTCTGCGGAAATGCACTGAGAGGGACAGCGACCAAATCTTGACCAAGATCACCTAGGCTTAGAGCTGCGCCCGATAACATTGCGCATTTCAAAAACGATCGGCGATCGACTGGGGACAGCATCGGGAAGCACTTAGGGCTTAAGAGCAAGCTACTTTCTGCCGCCGCTGCGGCCCGCCATTCCCCCTCTGCTTGCGCATCCAGCTCGCGTGACATCTCACTACCTCACGCCGCTTACACTTCGACAGTCGCGATTCGCCGCGGATCATTCATGCCTAGCCGATGCCCTGCGTCGGCGGCTGTTGCGATGTATGCCGGCGATCTGCCGACGCCCTCCAGCGTCTTCAGTCCCTTCTCAGCCCGCTTACGCTCGATGATCTGCCAGCCAATATAGTCGAGCGCCACCGGATCTTGCGAGATGATCAGGCCATCATTCTTCCAGCTGTATTGCGGCTTGTATCCGGGACCACCTTCATACGAGGCGGTTGTGGCATCGCAAATCGTCAGCCGCATCTTGCTTCTGATCTCGGGCAGCATATTCACGTCGGCGATATACGGATTGCAGCCATTGGGGTGATATTTGTTGGGGTTGTGAATTACGCCGTACATGTTCTTCAAGGCGATGGTGACTCCGGCCCCATCATGATCTTTCAGCACTGGCACATTGATCAGCACGTCGCTGCGCTGCGTGAGGATCTTCGACAGCCGGCTGCCGACGCTGCCATATGTCGCCAGCCTCTCTTCGTAACCCAGCCGATCGCTGCCGAAACATTGAACGCGGTTTCCGGCCGTGGCAACGTGGAATCCGGCACGTTCCAGCTCCTCAGTGTCGCGGTCCCAAATGACGGTGTCGTTCCCCCTGATTCCAGCTTCCTGCAATCTTTCACAGATAGCTTCAACTAGCTGAACGTTACTGGAAAGGCCGCGTCCTCCAAGTGCATTTACTTTCACTCCGACCCTTTGCCCCGCGCGGACGAGCTTTTTCCAGGGCTCAATCGGATCATCCAGATCGAATAGGCTTTGCATGGCGCGGTCGAGAAGACTAGCAATCCGACTGGAGTCGACGGTGGTTTTCGCACCGCGGAGCTGTGCATCATTTGCGATCACAACCTTCGATTTGCCGGGCGTTGATTCCTGTCCTGCCATCCCCAACAATGGCAGTTTGGCGGTTCGCAGGACGGCGGTCCCCATGACGCATTTCTTCAGGAAGTCTCGCCGGCTCGTATCGCTTGTTTGGTCCATAAAGGCAGCTCCCAGACTGCGTATAAGGCTTACTTGATCCCCGGCCGGATTCATTCCACCCATACCTCAAACCGGCTTAGGTTTTCAGTGATAACCGCACACAACTTTCGGCACTGACTTATCTCGTTAGCCTCCGCTCGATACTGCGTCCCAGTTGCAACAGCGCCTGCGCGGTTTGGGCGGACTCCTGATAGGTAACAATCCGCACCAGGTAAGGTCCGGCGCGAAATACGAGGCTCTGTCCGTACAACCGGCCGCCGTCTCCGAGTTGGACCTCCTTGGCGTCCCCGATCGGCTCGGAGTCGAATATCTTCGCCGCGCTCTCAGAATTTCCCATAGTGTAGATGTCGACTACTGCCTCAACCTGATTCTGAAACTTGTAATCAGCGGTAACTACTCTCAGCGTCCCAGACTTCAAATACCGTTCCGCCTCGCCGTCGATGTACTTCCACAGGTCGGCCGCCTCAAAGCTGCGTATCGCACCAGTCCTGGCCCATCCTTCAACCTCGTCAGAAGCCGGAAACGGAGTAGTATTCGTCCGAGTCCCTCGATTGCAACCGGCACTTCCCAAGAGTGCGCCACACACGGCGATCATCAACGCCAAACGCAATGGACTGAACCCTTTCCTCATTTCCCGTTTCCCCGGCTTCGATTCAATAGGATCTGGTTCGTCCGCGACCGGCTCTCACCGACGCTGGTCACGTAAATGGCTGCCCGATCCTGTACCGGGCACGCGTACTCACAAGCGCCACAGCCGACGCAGCGCTTTGGATTGATGTACGGCTGTTTCACTTGTTTGAGATGCCCCTCTGCATCCATCACTTCGGCTGGCTGGAGGTAGATGGCCTTAGGTGATGTCGGACACCATTCTTCGCAGACGATACACGGCGTCGCCATCGCCCACGCCAGGCAGCGGCCGCGATCTACGAATGCCGTTCCCAGGCTGATGGGCTTGAGGTCAGTGGCCGCCCCCACAGCCCAGCCCTTGTCTTGGGCTGTGATCTCCCAGATTGCGCCCGTGGGGCAGACTTGCGAGCACAGCACGCAGCTGCTCTCGCAGTAACCGATTCGCGGGACCATGACTGGCGTCCAAAGGCCTTCCAGCCCCGCTTCGCTCAAGGCGGGATGCAGAGCGTTGTCTGGACAAACCTTTATGCACTCGCCGCAACGTATGCAGCGCGCCAGGAAGGACCCCTCATCGAGTGCCCCCGGGGGGCGCAGTAGCCGGTCGTGGCGCTCGACGGCGAATCCAGGGGTGCTACGCAACAGCGGAATGACGGCTGCCCCCGCTCCCAATCCCATCACCACCTTGCGCCGCTGCAGGTTTACACCGCTCCAGCTTTGGGCGGGGAAGAACTTGAACTGCAGGCCGTGCTCTGGACACCCATCAACGCAGTTCAGGCATAAATGACACTCAGGCTGACGCCAGGGAACCCCACGGATCGGGTCGTCGCCTCCCTGGCATCGCAGCAGACAACGGTTGCAGTTCTCACAACGCTCCGCGCTCTTGACCAGCCCGAGAATCGGCCAGCGCGAAACCAGGCCCAGCAAAGCACCCAGCGGACAGAGCGCGCGGCACCAGAACCGAGTGATGTGAAAATTCAGAGCCACAACAAGAATGAAGATCAAGCCCAGCCAGACGCCTTGCCGAAAATACGGCTGCTTGAAACTTAAGAACAGTGCTCCGAGGATGAAATGCAGCACACTACCCGCGGTCTGGACCGTTGCGAACCGGCTGTGTTCTAAAGCGGCTAGCACGGCACTCAACGCATAGTTCGTTCCCGGCAGAATAGACAGGCCAAGCGAGCGCACCAGCAACGAGAACGGATCCAACCACCCAACCATTCCGCTGCCCAAGAGCGCGGCGATCAAGCCCGCAATTAAGAGGTAGTACTTCGTGGTCTGCCAGCGCTTATAGCGGTTCGATTCAATCAGCTGTTTTCCGCGCTTGCGCTCTGATTTCAGGCTGCTGAAGAAATGGTGCAGAGACCCCAGCGGGCAGATCCATCCACAGAAGAAGCGCCCCAGGAACATCGTTGGGATCAGAATCAGCAGGCTCCACAACAACCCGTGATACAAAGCGCGACTCGCCAGAGCGTTCGACAGTGCCACCAGGGGATCGAATCGCAAGAAGAGGTTGACCGGATAGGGCAGGCGAATATCCGCCCCTACGGCGCGCAAGGATCCGCGGAACTCTGTATGCAGCAAAAGGAACAGAAACAGCAAAAAGAAGATGAGCTGCGAAAGCCAGCGCAGTCTGGTTGGTTTGACATGAGGCACTCTGGCACTCCTCGTAGAAGGGAACCGGTTACCAGAGTCTGGCATGAAATCTGGAACTCTTTGGCGCAAGCAATGTTCCTCTGAATGGTTACCCGACTGCTGTGAGCAAGGTCACCTGTTTCGGGTATTTGCAAGCGGAAGACAGTCCCTGGAAGCATCGTCTCCGGGCCAGGCGATATGAGTCATTTTCTTAGCAACTCAATGAATTCCTCGGGACTCATCTGAAGCCGTTGAAGAAAATTGTGCAGTGTGCCGGGATGAATGGTGTCGCCCGGGTGAGGTTCGTGTAGGGAGATCAGACTAGGGTTACGGCTAGGGTGAGAGAACAGTCGGGTCGAACCCCGACGTGCCTTCACCTGTCGGTATCCCAACCGCTGGAGGACGTGAACAAAACGCTTCCACGGCAATTGCCTGGGTACTTCGGACATCATCAACACCCTTGCAATGAGTCTGCCTCGAGAGGCAACTGCTGGAGAAACAATCGATGCGACACTTATCCCGAATTCCGTTTTGGTACCGCATTGCCACACATCGGAATTTAAGAATGCCACCGCAAATAGGCGGCTGGTCCCAATTGCCAGGTACGATTTCGAAACAAGGCAAATTCTTGAGTGAATGCTCACTTATGCAGGTGTGCTTAGTCACTGAACTTGTTATCTGACTGTGCTAGCGCTTGCAAGGGGAGTGGTTTCGAAGAGCGATTCCTCCCCCGGAGGAGGTTCTTATGGGCAGCACGGTCGTCGTCCCCTTCGCGCCCGAAACGAAGCAAAACGAAGCCGTGAGAGAGCGCTATCGCAATGCCTATCAGGTAGCGGAGACTACCACCGGCTTTAGCGAGACCATCAGGAACGGTGGCCTTTTCTTGGCAGGAGTAATTTGGTTTGCCGCACTTATTGTCTACCAAGCAAGATCAGCCGAGCGTTCAGGGTTTCCGGTTGTGTGTGCCTCGCTGGCAGGCTGTGCCATCTTCGCGATATTGATTTCGCGCATCATTAGCAGGGGCTTTCGAGTATGGGCACAGTTGCTGGCAACTACTATCGATTCCGCGGTTACTTCCTCACCTTACCTCTCGAAAGCGCAAAAAAATGTCATGTTTTCGCGAAGCCAATCGGTATCCGTGATGTGGGAGTGTGCGCGCGTTCGCGACTTGGCCCTACTTCGTCAGGATGGTGAAGCAGCATCGGGCGCAGCGGCTAGCGACAGAACAGAGGTAATTCGCATTCGCCGGGCATAGCCGCCGGGGGAGTCACGGCGAATTTCAATCCAGGGAAATCACTTTGCCTCGATCAGGCAATATTCGCCGATTTTGTCGTCTATGGGATCGGTCGAGTTTCGATAAATATCGGCATTCACGCAATCGTAAATTCCGTGGCCCTTCGGAAGTCTCACCATGAAGTAGTCTGCTGGCTCCAGCCCGGTGCAACCTCGGAAACCCTTGTTGCACTGCAACTCAAAAGATTTTTTGCCCTGCTGAACGGCAAGGATTACAACACCGTTGCTTACCTCCCTGCTCTTTACCGTGATTTTCAGGAATTCACTCTGTTCCTGCCCGACTTGCGCTAGTGCAGTAAAAATCGCAAGCAGGAGGGATGCCAGGAGGAAAATTGCTGCTTTTCTCATAGGTCATCTCCCCAGGAGAGTTCGCTGACGAGATTCTCAGTCCGCACACTTATGATCGCGCACCAGGTCGTCCTCTGTCTGTGACGGGGAACATGGAACTAGGGCCGCGTCAAAAAGATTGGCAGGCCGAGTTTGTGGTCGTACTTCGGGCGGTAGCGCTCGGTGTTGTACATCGATGCGACATCCACTTTGCGTGGACCCAGCTTCGGATCGGGAATCGGCACCATTGCATAGCGGCCCTCGTTGATCGCGGTCATCAGTCCGGATTTGCCTTGTTCCAAGGCGTCCATGGCCATGCCCGCAAACGTAAATGCCACCAGGCGATCGACGAAATCGGGGCTACCCGAGCGGAGGTCGTAAGTCAGGTCGCTGACCACGGTCTCTTCACCGGTCGTCCTCTTGATCTCGTCGCTCAGGTCTTCGGCGACACTCATCTTTTTGCGATGTCCGAAGGCGTCGGCTTCTCCGTATTCCTTTACTGTGTAGCCTTGCCACTCGGCGCCTTCGGAAAGAATGACCAGTGAGTAGTTGCTCGGATTGTTGCGCTTATCATCGATGAGCAACTCTATCAGGCGCTTAAGGTCGACCTTGTACTCAGGAATGCAGCAACGCACCGCGGTCACGTAGGCTGTGTAGAGGGCGGTGTAGCCGGCATCACGGCCGAACACACGGAAGATGCCAATGCGCTCGTGCGAGCCGACCGTGGTACGCTGGCGGTCGATGGCGTCCATGGCGCGCGTAATCGCCGTCGAGAACCCGATGCAGTATTCCGTATTGCGTACGTCGTTGTCCATCGTCTTGGGCACAGCACCCACCTTCACCCCCTTGCGATCCAGTTCCGAGGCATAGCTCAGTGTGTCGTCGCCACCAATTGCAATCAGGTAATCGAAACCCAGCGTCTCGATGTTCTTGAGCACCGCCGGGGTCACATCGAACACCGTACTGACCACACCCTTCTTGGTCGATTCTGTGGCAGCAAACTTCTGCCCCTGCAGAACCGGAGGCAGCTTCTTCATCTTGGCGGGATTAGTACGCGAGGTGTGCAAGAAGGTACCGCCGGTGCGATCAATGGTGCGCGTGTTCTCGCGATTCAGGGGCAGGATGTAGCGCGCTTTGCTGGCCGGATCATTTAGATCAACATGGGTCAATCCTTCCCAGCCCCGGCGGATACCTATGACTTCGCCTCCGATTTCCGCAGCGCGATAGACCACCGACTTGATTACCGAGTTCAGCCCGGGGACATCGCCACCACCGGTGAGTATTCCTATGCGCTTCTTTGCCATATAAGACTCCTTAACCCCTTAATACCAAGGGGTGATATTCCACCAAAAGGTGATTCGTGTCACTGATCTGAATGGGAGGGGAATGGTCCACTTGGGAACGAGGGAATACCAATGCCGGCTGAGCTCATCGACACCAAGACTCTTCCCGAAAATGCCTACAAGCCGCTGCATGACGGCGAATTGTATCTGCCCATCGTCCCGGCTACCGCAAAATTACCAGAACTGACATCGCGCTCCATCTTGTGGGGAGTCCTGTTTTGCGTGATCTTCTCGGTAGCGTCGGCCTATTCCGCTCTCAAAGTCGGCCAGGGAATGGAGGCTGCGATTCCCATCTCCATCCTCGCCATCGGCTTGGCGCGCTTGTACCAGCGGCGCTCCTCCCTGCTGGAGAACGTGATCATCACCGGCATGGGCGGCGCTTCCGCCGCCGTAGTATCAGGCGCTGTTTTCACCGTGCCGGCGCTTTACGCTCTCCATCTCGACCCGCATCCCGTGCAGACGATTTTCATCTGCCTGGCCGGCGGGTGCCTTGGCATTCTCTTTCTCATCCCGCTGCGGCGTTACTTTGTGCGCCAAATGCACGGCAAGTTCCCATTTCCGGAGGCCACGGCCATCACCGAAGTCCTCGTAACAGGCGAAAAAGGCGGCTCGCAAGCCAAGCTTCTCCTTCAGGCCACTGTCATCGCCGCGATTTACGACTTCTTTGTCACCACCTTTCATATCTGGAAAGAGTACCTGAACTTCCAGTTTCTGCCGGTGGTGCGGTCACTCGCGGATCGCAGCCGCATGGTATTCAATTTCGATGCGGTTAGTTTCATTCTCGGTCTGGGATACGTGATGGGCTTGCGTGTTGCTCTCATCTTTTGTGCCGGCGGCGTACTGGTGAACTTCGTAGTCGTGCCGATGATCTGGTTTTTCGGCAGCCACATGGGCGATGTTACCGTGTACCCTGCCACCATCCCCATTTCGCACATGGCGGCTGCGGACATCTACCGCAACTACGTGCGCTTCATCGGCGTGGGAGCCATCGCGAGCGCCGGATTGGTTGGAATTCTCAAATCGCTGCGCGTGGTTGCGGGATCGTTTGGCATCGCGCTGCACGCCTTTCGTCACGGTGAAGCGCCGCACATGGAACGCACGGACCGTGACATTCCCATCATCACTATCCTGCTCGGAGTCGTGCTGGGCGCAATTGCAGTGGCTGCCTTCTTTGGACAGCTTCATGTTTCATGGACGGTGGTTGGAATGGGCCTGGCACTTACCCTGCTGTTTTCATTCTTTTTCACCACGGTAGCTGCCAATGCCATTGCCACGACAGCCAACAACCCCGCCAGCGGAATGACCTTGCTCACCGTAATCGTCTCTGCGGTCGTGCTGCTTAAGTTCGGGCTCTCGGGAGCCACCGGCATGTTCTTCGTGATGGCCCTGGCGGGCATGGTTTGCGTTGCCCTTTGCGCCTCAGGACAATTCGTCACCGATCTGAAGGCCGGCTATTGGGTCGGTTCCACGCCCGCAGCGCAGGAGAAGGTGAAGTTCATCGGGGTGGTCGCGTCGGCCATCACGGCAGGTTTGACCATCATTCTGCTGGCCAAGGCATTCCAGTTCGGAGAGGCCGTGCCCGGCGATCCGCGGCAGGTGCTGGTTGCGCCCCAGGCCTCTGCGCTGAAAGCCGTGGTCTCGGGATTCATGAGTGGCCAGCCCGCTCCCTACATATTGTTCGGTCTCGGCGCCATGGTCACCGTGGTGCTGGAGATGCTCGGCCTTTCCTCCATGGTCTTCGCGCTTGGAATCTATTTGCCGCTGCAGTTGACCACCCCCATCCTGGCTGGGGGATTTCTCTCGCACCTTGTAAACAAGCGCTCCGAAAAGACGGGGGGCCAGCAAGGTAGGACAATCCGCGAGCGAGGTATCATCATTGCCGGCGGCTTGATGGCTGGCGGCGCGCTCGGCGGCGTGATTGGGGCGGCGCTGCGGGTGCTCCCGCACTTCAAAGAAGAGTGGCTTCAGACGCCGTTCTACGAGAACATTGCGATTTCGCAGACCATTTCGGCACTCGCTTTCATTGGTCTGTGTCTGTACGTCTGGTTCACTTCGCTGACAAAAGCAAAGGAGATGTGATGGACAAGGCAGGGAAATTCGCTGCTGATGCAATCCTTGGGATCGATACGATCTGGGGCGGTGATGTGATGTGTCCCTCCGGAACTGGCCGGTTCATCGCCGATTCCTGGTTTTCGGATGAGCCGCTGCCTCCTGCTTATACCCTTCCAGCCGCGGCTCGCGTGAGGGAATCCGGCGGGGTTGCGGGCAAGAATGTCGATCGTGCCGCCCTGGATGAGTATTTGGCGAAGGTCGATCTTCCGGCCGCCATTCATGGTGTTCGCCAGGAAAGCCCGAAGATTGGCGGCTTACGTGGTCAGTACTTATCCGGTTTGGCGATTTGCTTGGAAACCATGTGGGACCTGGCGATGGAGATCCTCGGCCAAGGCGATCCCGTGCCCTATGAGCGAAGCGTCAGAGCTTCCACCGGGCGCGCGCCGGAGCCGTCCCAGCCGGAAGCGAAGCGGCGGCGGGTTGAAGGGCTGTTGGGCCGAGCCGGCTATTCGCCGTCGGGCTCGGGCGGAATTCTCGGCGCGGTGGACGCTTGGCGGCGCGAGCGCACGGTTCCCATGGCTTCAGTGCGCGCCCTGAGTAGCGCGGTGATTGCCCACTTCGACCGGCTCAGCGAGCAGAATCTCATGCCTCACCTTCCCCACGAGCTGGCTCGCGTGCCGCGCGCCAACATCGAATTTCTTCCCATTAAGGATGCCTGGTTTTCCGGTTCCATGAATTACGTCGGGCGGGCCCGCACGGCAGATGGAAAGCCGAAATATGAGGCAACCTACGAGATCAACGCATCTCTGCAGATTTCCATCCCGGAATTCGAGCAATTGATCAGTCACGAGGTTGTGCCCGGACACGTGACTACATTTGCCTACTTGCAGGACATGTATGTGCGCGGGCGGGTGGGTTTCGAGGCTACGGTCCTGACCATGAACACACGTGCCGCCACTCTTTTTGAAGGAATCGCGAACAACGCCATCCTGATCGCGCATGGCGTCACCGAAGTGGACCAGCTTCCAGATGAAGATTTACAAATTGGTGTGCTCCTGGCGCTCTTGCAGGATGACGCCAAGAACGAAGCTTCGTATCTCACCTGGAGCGAGAAGATGCCGAAAGAAGAAGTCGCCGCTATTCTTCGGCGGGACTACCTGGTCACCGAGGAGCGTGCCGACAAACTCTCCGGCGCGTGGGCACGTCATCCGCTCTTGGGACGGATGTATCTGCCGGCTTACCGTTGCGGCACGGAGAGAGTCGCAGAACTGCGCCGCAAGTATGCGCCGAGCCAGCTGCTGCCGGTACTCTACGGCGCTGCCGGATTGGTGGATTGTGAGACCGTCGAAGCCGCATGCGAACAGCTGACTTATTCCGGTCAGGCGGTCGGTTGAGGTTTGCATCCCTACCACCATTTCATCCAGCTTCGGGAGGGGGGCGGGTCGGCTGAGATCCAGCCCCCGAGCGACACACGCCCAAGGGGCGGTGAGCGTTTCCAGGCCGAAGTTCGCCCGACGCGGTTAGTGCTAGCGCGCCAGCCGCCGATTTCTCTGCCGAAACTACCCGGTTCCACTCCAGGCGCACGATCTCTTCGACCTCCTCCACGGCAAACCCCTGCACGGAGCGTGCATACTCCGTGACCAGGAGTATGTTGCGGGCCGTGGGAGTGCAGCCGACGACAGAGGGAAGTCGATGACCGGAATGATCTGGCCCCGGATGTTCGCTACGCCCAGCACGTGCTTGGGAGAGCCTGGCATAGGCGTGATTGCCGGCATGATGAGCGTCTTGAAGACGTTGATGCCAAAGATCTCATGTGGTGGCCAAGATCGGCTCTCTACCTGTTAGGTAGGAAACCGAAAACTCCCTGGAGTCGGTGAGAAATCGGTTTCGATCATGAGCTCATCGTGATCGCGAAGTCCTGACTAAACTTAAAATCCAGCTAATTGCTTTGGAATCTTGGCGTCCCCGACGGGATTTGAACCCGTGTTACCGCCGTGAAAGGGCGATGTCCTAGGCCGGGCTAGACGACGGGGACGCTCTGGCAGGAATCAGGCCGCGTGCTTTTGCACGCCGGGCATGCAGAAAAATCTGCATTAAGCCTCAGGCATTGTAACAGATGAGCTGGCTTACCTATTTGCATGGTCTTGCTGGCCTCAGACGGCTTGATTACAAACGCGCCAGAAGTTCTGGTCTCACCGCAAACCCCACCTTACAGACTCCCGATCCCGACTCTAGCGGAACCCTCTCGACTTTACATCAGTTGCAATATCTGCCGTCCACCCTCATTATTGATGCCCCGAAATTGATGCCCCGAATTTCGATGCCCGGAATTTCAACAACGCCCGAATCTCTCGACTGGAGGCAGGAAATGATGAGGAAGTGCATGCTGGTGCTGGTTTGCCTGGCCATGGCCTTACCCGGGTTCGGCCAGAAAAAGGAACAGGAGCGGCTGCAGGAATCCGCCGACGTGCTGAAGGAAATCCTGGGGATGCCGGAGAGCATTCCCAAGGATCTACTCAACAAATCCTTTTGCGTGATCGTATTTCCCAGAGTGAAGAAAGCAGCTTTCATCGTCGGTGGCAGCTATGGCCGAGGGGTGATTACCTGTCGCAAAGGGAAGGAGTTCAATGGTGGCTGGAGCGCTCCCGCAATGTTTGCCCTCGAAGGAGGGAGTTTCGGTTTGCAGATCGGCGGCGAGGCAACTGACTTCGTGATTCTGGTTATGAACGAACGTGGGGCGAATTCGGTGATGTCCAGTAAGGTCAAGCTTGGAGCGGACGCTTCCGCGGCGGCTGGGCCAAAGGGGCGCGATGCCGCCGCTGCCACGGATGTAGTCATGAAAGCCGAAATGCTCTCCTACTCACGTGCTCAGGGGGTCTTTGCGGGGATCTCGCTGGAAGGTTCTACTCTCCGCTCCGATGATGGCGGCAACAAGGATCTTTACGGAAAAGAATTCTCAGCGAAGCAGATTGTTCGGGAAGGGGCAGTCAAAGCGCCCCCAGCAAGTGCTGCTTTGCTGAGCGAACTGACAAAGGCCTCTCCCAAGCACGTGGCGTCTTAACACGGGACGGACCCAGAGAAGCCTTCGGCATTCTGCACAAACAGATTGTCAACGAAAAGGGGCGGCCCGCGCCGCCCCTTCGCGTTATCGAACTCCAGAGCTTAGTCGCCGCTCTTCTGCACATCCATGTTGGAGACGAAAATCGCCTTGCCTTGCGGAGTCTGCTGTACCATCCCCGTTACTTTGACCTGCTTGCCCATCTGCGCGGCGAAAGCGTCGCGAATATTGGTCTGGCCGTCGCGCCGTGGGTGATGCTCTTCCGGAATAACCAGGTATAGCTCTTTGCTGGAAGTGAGAATCCCGATCGGTTGCCCGTTCTTCACGCATTTGCCGCCGCAGTCGGCGTGCTTGGCACCTGTCTTGCCCAGTTGCATGTAGCAGGAGACGTCCACCACCTCGCCGCTGATGGTTTCCGGCTTGCCTTTGTTGAGCCAGGCTTTTTGCTCGTCGGTAGCAGCCGCTTCTTTGCTGGTGTCCGTCCACTTAGCGGAATCCGTACTGCCAAACTGCTTCAACGCTTCTTGTTGGGTTTCTGCGGGCTTGCTGTCCTGCGTTTTCGTGGTCTGTGACCACATCAGGGCACAGCAGGAGATGACTACAATGGCGGCCAGGGAGAACCATCTCTTCATTGTTCCTATCCTCCACGAGCAATCGGTTCAAGGGGCTGGGGATCGGTGTGAATCCCAAAACCAGTAGCCGGGCTCGAAATAGTGCCATGCATTATAGCTGTCCCCCGGAATTCTTCTGGGAATGTGGTTCTCGGTTGGCCAAGGATCATCTAACAGATGTGTGTTAGCCTGTAGCATGCCCCGGCTTTCTTTCCTTCACTTGGGATGATCACGGAAGGGATAAGACATTGATTAATCAGCTTTTAGGTAAGGTTTTTGGGACCAAGAACGAGCGCGAGATCAAGCGCCTGCAGCCGGTCGTGCAGCAGATCAACGCACTGGAACCGGAGATGAAGAAACTCTCGGATGTGCAGCTGCGAGAAAAGACCGACGAATTCCGCAAGCGCATCGCCGCACATCTGGAAGGCTTGGAGGATGAAGACGAGCGTTCGCAGGCGTTGAAGGAAATTCTGGAACAGATCCTGCCCGAAGCCTTCGCTGTGGTTCGGGAGGCGGGCCGGCGTGTCCTGAACATGCGTCACTTCGATGTGCAGTTGATCGGCGGCATGGTGCTGCATCAGGGCAGGATTTCCGAAATGAAGACCGGCGAAGGAAAGACCTTGGTTGCCACCCTTCCGGTGTACTTGAATGCGCTGTCCGGACGCGGTGTTCACGTTGTCACGGTGAACGATTACCTGGCCAAACGCGACTCGGAGTGGATGGGCAAGATCTATACCTTCCTGGGGTTGAGCGTGGGGGTGATCGTTCACGATCTCGACGACAATCAGCGGCGCGAAGCCTATGCCGCCGATGTCACCTATGGGACCAACAACGAATTTGGCTTCGACTATCTCCGCGACAACATGAAATTCGATCTATCGGAATGTGTGCAGCGGGGGCACAACTTTGGCATCGTGGACGAGGTCGACTCCATCCTGATTGACGAAGCGCGTACACCCTTGATCATCAGCGGCGCCAGCGAGGAATCCACCGACAAGTATTACCGCGTAAACAAGATCATTCCCAAGCTCACGAAGGGTGAGGAAATTGATGGACCGCCGGGGGAAGGGAAGACCTATACCGGGGACTTCACAGTTGACGAGAAGCACCGCACCATCACCATCACCGACCAAGGCTGGGAGAAGGTGGAGCAGTTGCTGGGCATCGGCAACATTGCAGATCCAGAAAACTGGGATCTCAAGCACCACGCGGAAACCGCGGTCAAAGCTCACGCGCTCTATCGGCGCGATGTCGAATATGTGGTCAAAGAGGGTGAAGTCATTATTGTGGATGAGTTCACCGGACGCCTGATGCCCGGCCGCCGCTGGTCCGATGGGCTACATCAGGCGGTCGAGGCGAAAGAGAACGTCAAGGTCGAGCGGGAAAATCAGACGCTGGCCACCATCACGTTCCAGAACTATTTCCGCATGTACAAGAAACTGGCCGGCATGACTGGTACCGCCGAGACCGAAGCGCCCGAGTTCGACAAGATTTATAAGCTCGAAGTCATCGTGATTCCCACGAACCGGCCGCTGCTGCGCGTTGAGAATTCTGACATCGTCTATCGCACGGAGCGGGAGAAGTATTTCGCAGTGGCCGACGAAATTAAGAGATTGAACGATCTCGGCCAGCCGATTCTGGTGGGTACTACCTCGATTGAAAAATCGGAGCGGCTCGCGGAACTGTTGACGAAGAAAGGCTTAAAACGGCATGTGGTGCTGAACGCCAAGTATCACGAAAGAGAGGCGGAAATCGTGGCGCAAGCAGGCCGCAAGGGAGCCATCACCATCGCTACCAACATGGCCGGGCGCGGAACGGACATCCTGTTGGGTGGGAATCCCGAGTTCATGGCTAAGCAGGAACTGGTGAAGCAGGGGATCGCCCGCGCCGTGCAGCAGGCAGGTGGCGAAATTGAAACTCACGACACCGAGAACACCACCGTCTGGTACTACCAGGGCAGCGAATTCGAATGTCCGGCTGATCTATGGAATCAGACCCTGGAAAAGTACAAATCCCAAACCGATGGCGATCACGGGGAAGTTGTAGGCGTTGGTGGGCTTCACATCCTGGGCACCGAACGTCACGAGGCCCGACGGATCGATAACCAGCTACGCGGTCGTGCTGGACGCCAGGGCGATCCCGGTTCTTCCCGGTTTTATCTGTCGCTGGAAGACGACTTGATGCGCATCTTCGCCAAGGAGTGGGTTTCGACGCTGCTGCAGCGGCTGGGCATGGAAGAGGGCATTCCCATCGAGTCGCGGCTGATCACTCGCAGGATTGAAGCCGCACAGAAAGCCGTAGAAGCGCAGAACTTTGAAGCCCGCAAACACCTATTGGAATACGACGACGTGATGAACAAGCAGCGCGAGGCTGTCTACAGCCTTCGCCGCCAGCTGCTGGAGGGTGTCGATCAGAAAGAACTGATTCTGGAAGATTATGTCGCCGACATCCTGAGCGATCTGATGGATCGCTACTGTGCCCGGGATGTGCATCCGGAGGACTGGGACACCAAGGGCTTGAAAGATGCGATCTTCACCCGGTTCGGTGTGGACATTCTAGCTGAGGGCATCAAGCCGGAGACTCTCAACCGGCAGGAGCTCGGCGACGCGATCTTTGACAAGCTGAAGCAGCGTTACGACGCTAAGGAGAGGTTGATCGGTCCCACCGAGATGCGCCGCCACGAACGCATGATCATGTTGAGTGTGCTCGATTCGCAGTGGAAGGATCACCTGCTCAACATGGATCATCTGAAGGAAGGCATCGGGCTTCGCGGGTACGGGCAGCACGATCCTCTGGTGGAATACAAGCGCGAGTCCTTCGATATGTTTGAAGAGATGATGAAGCGCTTCCAGGAGGACACGACGCGCTATCTGTACCTGATGCAGATCATCGGGCCGGCCGGAGTTGAGGTTGCTGTGGGTGCGCCGGGGGGCGAACAGCCGCCTGATTTGGGAGCGCGCGAGCCGCGAGGCGGTGATGGACGGCGTCCCCGGCCCCTGGCGACCAGTGTCGACGAAATCGAAGAGGCATTTTTGCGGCGCAAGAAACGCGAACTGGAGGAAGCGCGTATGGCGGGAGCCGGCGACATGCGCCAGGTGCAGCAGGTGGTTCGGGGCAGCGCCAAGATTGGCCGCAACGATCCGTGCCCCTGCGGCTCCGGCAAAAAGTACAAGAAGTGCTGCGGCCAGAACGCGTAACCATTCCAAACGTCAGGTTCTCATTCACACTCTAGAGTCGCGGTATCGCCGCAAAGGTCATTTCTTCGGCTTCGTTGTGAGTCTGTTTCTGCCATTCAAAAAACAGCTCTGCGTAACTCTTGGTGATGTAGTGCTCACGAGGGATGTGAAGCTCAGAGGCAATGCGGTCGATCCAATCAGGAGAACCTTCGATTTCGCCGAAGTTGCCGATGGGAGTTTGGTCCAGCACGACCTTTCCTTCACCGTCAGTCCATTCGCTGCGGAACTTTTCGTAGCGGAAGCTGGGAGCATAGCCTAGAGCCAGCAGCATGGCATTCATCCGCTCGCCATCAGCCACTTCGGTCTCAATCTCGATGCGGGTTTTGTGGCTGCCGTTCTCGTCCGAGCGTCCCTTGTACGTCAGCAGCCAGGTGTCGCCGTACTTGCGCAGCCGAAGCAAAGAACCACCGCGGCGTAGTTCACCTCCGCGATCGTAGAGTATGTTCATCTCATGGCTGGGTGGCGTCTGCTGGTGGAAGTTGAGCTCAAACAGTCGCGCTTCAAGCTTCGTCAGATCGGGAATCCGAAACTTGATTTCGACTTCTTTGTGCTCAGCCACCAAAGAAGTATAAGTTATCTGCGGCATCGCAGGGCTGTTCCTCTCAGGCCCAAGGTTTAAACAATTCAGGAGTAGATAGACTGCATGCGCACGCACATCAACCTGCTTCATCATCCGGAGAGTTTACCGTTTAGTGATGCCGTACTGGTCGACGACACGCTCTATCTATCAGGATGTATCGGAATCGATCCCGCCCTGGGCATTGCGCCCATGGATGTGGATCACGAGATCACGCTGCTGTTCGAGCACCTGCGGGCCGTCCTGGCGGAAGCGGGGATGACCTTGAATGACCTGGTGCTGGTGCAGATATTCTGCTGCAACCTCGGACTATTCGAGCATTTCAACAAAAGATACCGCGAGTATTTCCAGGGACCTCTGCCCGCACGAGCCTTCATTGGGTCGGGCCCACTGCTCCGGCAGGGACGCTTTGAGATCGTGGGGATCGCGCGAAAGAATTGATGGACTGGAGCCGTCGCAAACCGGTTGGCTTTATGACAACTGCTTCCTCAACAGCCCCGAATGGGAGGCAGCGCCCAATGCGAAGACCCGAGTATCAAGCGGCGATGACCATTCGCGCCCCGTACCCATTTGCTCAGGAGGCTACGGGGTCGAAGCGGTATAAGACCCAAGGCTCAGTTCGGATGTAATGTTGAGGCCCATCCTCTTCTAATTTCCTCCGCAGTGACAGTAGAACGCGAAGGAACTCCGCGTGCTGCACTCCCTTCCGATTCCAGTTGGTGGATAGCAGCGTCGATGGTGTGACCAGCTTTTTGGGATGCGACGTGAGAAACATCAACAGATCAAATTCTTCGGGTGTGAGCCGCAGTTCTCGCCCTCGCACGGTGGCGGTGCGCGCCGAGAGGTCAATGTGAAAGTCACCCACATCGATAACATCGGTTGACGGATGGCCTCCTTCGTCGTCACTCGCGCGTTGAGGAAATGGCCTTACGTTTGCGGTATGAGCCATGGGCCCTCCTTCTTTGAATACTTTGTGTTGTTGGCGATGCAACTGTGTTCAACAACCCCATTCGGCTTGGCCTGGTTTCGCAAACCAGCGCCGTTGCTCTTGTTGGTCCTGATGAGTATTGATTTCCAGTAATGCCAGGCGCGCCGCCGCAACCATCCGGCGCTGCTCGTTGGCGGAGAGTTCGCCCCAGGTCTCAGCACTGGGCTGGTGGTTGCAGCCAAAATCGGCGGCAAGCGCTTCGTGGTAATGATGAAAGAGTTGTGCGAGCTGTTCGGCAGAGACTTCTTTAATGGACATACCAATCATCCCTCGCTTTGATTGGATACCCGAGGGCATAACGTTTGAATAAAAGGTTCATAAAAGAACCATAAAGCAGGGCTCCTGCTTCACTTTGCCAATCGAAACAGAAACGAATAGCCTGCTCCGACGAACACGTCGGGTGCTGCTCCAGAGAGTCCGGCTGCGATGTGGAAGTCGACTTGATGTCGCGTGCGATCTTGTAGATACTTCCGAAGTAGAGCAAATGACGGGGTCCGCGCGCTAAAAGCGGGCGCGACCCGAGAGCCGCGCCCTCATTGTGCTGTTCCTCTCAGCCGACCTGCCGCATCTTCAGAACTCGACCCGTAGCGCCAGCTGACCTGTGCGGTTGCCGGCGTTTTCGGCGGTCTGAACACTGGTGATCTTCCCGAAGGTGGCGGGAGAAGAAACATCGGTCGAAGGGGCTGCATAGTTGAGATGATTGGGCAGATTGGTGAACGTGCTCTCAAATTTGATTCGAGCCTTCTCCCCAATAGCGAAGGTTTTGGAGAGTCCGCCCGCAATTGCCACCGTGCCTGCGCCTACCAGACTTCCAACGCGGCAGTTGCCGGTTGCTCCAGCAGGAACAGGATTGAACGCGTTGATATTGAAGTATTCGTTCACGGTAGGCTGCGAGAGGTTACCGTTGGCTACGCAATCCGGCCGCTGGAGTGCGCCACGATAAACAAGGTTGAGATTTCCAGGATCGTAATTGGGGCTCGTCACCGGAGTCAGAAATGGTCCCGTCTGCCACATGCTGACGGTGCTGATCGACCATCCACCAAAAATGGCTTGTGGCACGGAACTCATATGGTTGAGGAAGTGCCGGCCATTGCCCACCGGAAGTTCGTAGATCGCGGAGACCAGCACCCGATTACGCCGAACGGCCGCGACGTCACCGCGATTGGCCGCCAGGTCGAATCGGTTGGCTACGGGGGTTCCGTAGATGACTTCGGGAGAGAAGGCAGTGGGAGCATCTCCGCCCACATTGCCCAGGCTCTTGGCCCACACGTGACTCGCCTGTAGCGTCAGGCCACCGCGGCTGCGATGGTTGATTTCCGACTGCAGGGCTTCGTAGTTGACGGAGCCTTGATTCTCAGAGGAGAGAATGCGTCCCCAGTTGAGGTACGGCCGCAGATTGGGATTGGGCGACACTGCACTGGGCGGGACCTGATTCAAGTCCACGGTCTGGCTCATGCGATACGAGTTGGTGCCGACATAGCTGACACGCAGGGTGGTGTCGCGAATCAATTCTCTTTCCACAGTCAAATTCCATTGCGCTGACTGCGGATCCCGATAGTTGATGGGCGTGTTCTGATAGAAGTCGCCCGTTCCGGCTATCGTCAGAGGATTGTCGGGTGTGCGAACGTTGGGGAACTGGTAGGCCGGCAGGCCGCTGACCACACCATTGGCGGTGGTGCGCACAACACCTACGCTGATATTGGTGGTGTTGAACGAGAGCTGCCCCAGGTTTGTCATGGTGAAAATCCCGAAGCCGCCACGGATCACAGTTTTTTCGTTGCCGAATGGGCGATAGGCGAATCCGATGCGCGGCTGAAAGTTCTTTTTGTAGAACTCGCGGACCCCAGAGCCCAGTCCTTGCGAGCTGGCGGATTCTACCGGACCGCAGGGAAGCGCGGGATTGGAGATACCATAGGGGTTGTACGCTCCAGCACAAGCATTGATGGACTCGAGGAATCCCTGCACGGGCACGTTGTGATCAGGAACAATTACGCCTCCATTCCTCTTGTCGAATGCGGTGAGGTTGTTGAGCGGGCTGACGAAAGGCGGCAAGGCTTGCCAGCGCAGGCCGAAGCTCAAGGTCAACCGAGGGTGGATGCGCCATTCGTCTTGCGCGTAGAGTCCGGTCTGCCAGGTGTGGGCAAGCACATCCGGCCCTGATTGTGCCACATAGGTCTTGGCCGGCAATCCGAGCAGGAAGTCGGCAAATGCCGACTCGCAGAGATAAGGAGCCGTTGCGGTGGGATCGCCGCAGGCCTTGTTTCCCGTCAGAGCGCCGGAGGTAAACGTAAACGCCCCGAAGTCGTCGGATCCGCCGAAGCTCTCGATATCGGCGTAAGCGACACGACGAATGTCAGCCCCAAACTTCAGGCTGTGCTTGCCGCGTGCCCAACTCAGGTTGTCGGTGAATTGGATCGTTTGCGACTTGGTTACGCCCGCTTTGTCGCGACCAATGGGAGTGAGACCCGTGCCGTCGTTGAAATTGAAAGTAGGAAAGGCCGAAGCATCGGGGTGGTCGCTGAGGTCAAGCCCGAGCAGGCCCAAGTCCTGCACTGCGGTCGCACCCTGAATGGGAAACTGCACGCTCATCCGGAACATCGATAGTCCGAAACGCGCTTCATTCACCAGAGTGTTGGTGATCGCGTAGTTGTGAGAGAAGATCAAGTTGCGATCGGTTTCGCTGTCTTGATCGCTGGGAAGAAGCGGGTTGGCGATCGTGGTAGAAATGTTTTTCGCGCTCCAGCGAACGTAGAGAGACTGCTTGTTAGTCAGCGTGTGATCTACGCGGATGTCGTAGCCATCGGTGTTGCTGGGGGTTGCAGTCTGCTGCAGATAATTTGCGCCTGCCGCTGTCGCATTAGGTAGCTGCGTCAGGTAATTCTGCAACAACGATGCGGAGGTGGCGCTAATGCGGTTGGCGGGAATCGTGTTGTTGGCGAACGGCTGACCAGTAAGCGGATCAACTACCCGGCCGTAGCTGCCAGTCAGCTCATTCAGATTGCCCGCCCGCATATCTAGACTCGGCACGTTTAAGAACAACGGCGTTACTGTGCGGCGACGGTTTCCTTCGTAAGCGACAAAGAAAAATGTGTGGGGTGTCTTGCCCGTCAGGTGGGGAATCCTCAGCGGTCCTCCCAGGCTTCCGCCGAAGGTGTTGAAGGCCTTATGGGGCTTGCTGGGAAATCCATAAGTGGTGGCATCCAGAGCGCTGTTTTGCAGGTACTCAAAAGCGCTGCCGTGAAAGTGATCGCCGCCGCTCTTGGTGGCGATGGTGACATCGCCGAGCTGAGCGAATTCCGCGTTGTTGTTGAACTGCGAGACCTTGAACTCGCTGATGAGCTCCGACGAAGGGTTCATATTCGCCAGTGCCCCGTTCTGTCGGATGTTGACCGTGGAAGCGCCGTCGACCGAGTACTGGACTTGCGAGGGCAGGCCGCCGCCAATGGTGACATTGCCGTTGCCATCCTGCTGTGTGCCTGGGACCGTGGCCAGCATTGCCAGGGAACTGGTGGTTGCGCCACGATAGTTGACCGGGAGCTGAGAGATTTGGATGAAGTCCTTGGACTCGGCGAGCGTCGCGCTTTCGGTGTTGATCATGGGCGCGGTGCTGCCGACATCGACGATTTCTGATCCGCTGTGCACTTTCATCGAGAGATCGACACGCAGAGTCTGACGAGCTTCGAGTTGCACCGATTCCAGCTTGAATTGGTTGAAGCCCTGGGCATTGGCCGTGATCTCGTAGCGACCAGGTTTTACGTTCATGAACTGAAAGGAGCCATCCATTTCAGAGGCGGTATCATGCGTGGACTGCTCCTCCAGGCTAAGAAGCGTGATCTTGGCCGCAGGGATGACTAGCCCGCTGGGGTCTTTTACTACGCCCAGGATCGAGCCGAAGGTGGACTGGGCATGTGCCGCCGAGGAGAGAACAACGGCACAGGCCAGCAGAACAGTTGCAGCCGACGAAAGTCTAAGCACGTGATGCACCCTCCGGGGGAGCCAGACTTGCTCCTTTGTATTGCGGTTCAGAAATCCACGACTGCTGACCCTATTCTCTGGAGGAGGTACAGAAATCCCCCTGCGCTTCTTCCACGCATAAGTTTTGTTGCAAACATCAGGGAATTACGTGGGAAACGAATTCTTATGCCAGGCACTGAGAAAGCTATTAGCAGTCGGACATCTTCCCCTCACGAAGTCATTCTTTGGTGCGGGCAATCTGAAATGTTCAAGTAAGCGAAAGGTAGACCGAATCGCATAAAGAAGTCGTAAGGGCCGACATGCGAAGTTTGTATGGAGGGGATAAAAACTTCTGATACCCGCTCTGCGCTCAGAAATACGCGCGCAGCTCCGGAAAGCGTTTCAAGACGAGAAGTTTGCGATTCGAGGGTTCGGAGCAGAGGTCTTCGTCCTCCAGTACCCAGGTGTTATCGTGGGGCACAAAAACCGCGTTCAGACTGGCGCCGATTGCCGGATTAATATCGGATTTGGGAGAGTTGCCCACCATCCAGGTGACCTCGGTCGATAAGCCATACTTCTGGACAATCGATCGATAGACCGGGACATCTTTTTCTGCCACCACTTCAATGGCGGCAAAATATTCTTTCAGACCAGAGCGTTCGACCTTGCCGGACTGCTCCGTCAGGTTGCCCTTGGTGACCAGAATGAGATGATGCCGCTCGGAAAGATACAGCAGCGTCTCGGGCACGCCTTCGATGATCTCCACGGGGTGGTCGGCAATCGAGTGGGCGAAACCAACTATCTTCTGGTGGAGTTCGTGAGTGATCGGCTCGACCGAAAGCCGTTCGAAGGTTTCCACCAGAGCGTGAGCGAAACTGTGCAGGCCGTATCCGTGCTTCAGGATGTTGCCGCGCTCTACGTCGTTGAGAAACTCGCGCACCTCAGCAGGCGAATAGTGCTTCTGATCCAGAAAAGAAATGAAATTGGCAATAGCGCGCTCGAAATAGATGTTGTTTTCCCAAAGCGTGTCATCTGCATCGATCAGCAGAGTTTGGGAGCCGTTGTTGGACAAAGCAGCCATTATCGACAAATCAAACAGAGTGCCTTATGTTTGGTTTGAAACTGAGTCGGAGGTTCCTGAAGGAAAGTTTAGCTCACGAAATCGACTTTCGCCGGATGCGGTATGATCCCCGCCTCATAGCCCATATCCAGAAGCCGTCGCACCGCTTCCCGCCCTTCCGCTCCGTAGTCCACCGTGCGCTCGTTAACATACATTCCCACGAACTTGTCGGCTGACTGTGCATCGAGATCGCGGGCAAACTGCATGGCATAGGCCAGGGCCTCTTCGCGATGATCCAATGCGTATTGAATGCTGTTCTTCAATGCCAGAGCGACGCTTTTGATCACTTCCGGCTGCAGGTCTCTCCGGATCACATTTCCGCCCAGAGGCAAGGGGAAACCTGTCATATCGCGCCACCATTTTCCCAGGTCCACGATGCGGTGCAAACCCGACCTGGAATAGGTCAACTGCCCTTCATGAATAATCAATCCAGCGTCGTATCGGCCTTCGAGAATACGTGGGATGATCTGATCGAAAGGCACCACAACGGTTTCCACCCTGGGCGCGAATAATCGCAGCACCAGATACGCGGTCGTTAGCGTGCCAGGAATCGCGAGCCTGATCTCCTTGATCTCGTTGACGGAAAATTTTCGGTTGGCGACGATCATGGGCCCATATCCTTCCCCTACGCTGCCTCCACTCGACAATAGCGCATACTTCTCCTGCACATAGGGGTAGGCGTGGAAGGAAATGGCGGAAACGTCGTATACGCCATCCATCGCTTTGCGATTCAGTGTCTCGATATCACAGAGGGTATGGCTGAACTTGAGGCCAGGAACCCGGACTTTGTTTGTCGCCAGTCCGTAAAACATGAAGGCATCATCGGAATCCGGACTGTGGGCGACAGTGACGTCTTGAACGAGTGCAGTTGTACTAGTGGTCGCCATTTTCGGTCTCCCCGGAGCGATTCTCGCAATCTCCCGCTGGCCGGAGCTTAGCTGAAGAAACTCCCGATAATAGGGCTGCGCTTCAGTCGCAACGATATTGCTGCCGCAGATAGGATCTTGATAACCTCTGCGAAAATGAATGGATAGAAGCCAAAATAGGCCGCCTTGCTGAAAGGCGTGTGGATCAGGAGCATCAGCCAACCGATCCCGGAAGCAAAGAGCGCCAACTCACCTGCGCAACAAGCAACCAGGTTTCGTAAGAAACTGGCCCCATCACTTTGAGCGATCCAGCCCGTCAGCGCGGCCACAAATGGGTAAGCCATCAGGTAGCCACCAGTCGGGCCAAAGAGCTGAGCAATTCCTCCCGGACCGGCGGGGCTGAACACCGGCATACCTGACGCGCCTTCCAGCAGATAAAGCACGAGGGCAGCAAAACCTCGACGCGCACCCAAGACCAATCCAATCAATAGCACGCCGAAATTAGCTAATGTCAGAGGAATAGGGGTAAAAGGTAAAGGAATGGATAACCGTCCACACACAGCCATAAACAGGCTGGCTCCGACCACGAGCGCCACCTGTTTGAGGATCACCGACGACGGTCGTGATGCAGCGCTCACCGCTGTCTTTGACATGCTGTTTCCCCCTTTCCGCGACTAGTCTCTGCCGCTGCTCACCATCTGCTGCTCTTCGATCTCCTGAAGGGCTTTGCGCAGCATGGCATCGGACTCAAACATCTCGTGGCGAATACGGAGATAGAACGAAGCTGACGCCCACAGCAGCGCCACTCCACTCAGCACACAGACCGCAAACAGGAATTTAATTATCAATGCGTGAATAGAATACCAAAGTCAGTACTGAATTCTCCTCAGCCGGGCGGTTAGAGCAGAGGGCGATTCCCTCTACCTGGCCGCCATCGCCGCCTCTACTTCGTCCGCTGTCCGTACCAGGTTTCCTGACAAGCGTACCAGCCTGCCGCCCTCATCGACCCAAAAGATATCCTCGATGCGGACTCCGAGGTTCTCCTCGGGAATGTATATTCCGGGTTCAATGGTGAATACCATGCCCTTGTCGAGCGGGATGGAAGTGTCGCCTACATCGTGGACATTCAGACCTACGTGGTGGCTGAGCCCGTGGATGAAGTACGGGCCCAATGGATGACCGTGCAGGTCTTTGCCATGGCTATTGATGTAATCGAGGGCAACCCGGTAAAGCGAGTCCGGACCATCACGGCCGAGGCTGGACTTTCCGGCTTGAAATGCCCTGACGGCGGCATCCTGCGCACCCAGCACGATGTCATAGATCTCGCGTTGCCGAGGAGTGAACTTGCCGTTGGCAGGCAGGGTACGAGTGATATCGGAGGCGTACATTGAGTACTCTCCGGCAACATCCATTAGTACCAGGTCTCCATCTTTTATCGCTCGGTCGTCCCTGGAGTAGTGCAGCACCGTGGAATCAGGGCCTGAACCCACAATCGGTGCATAGGCTGGCCTTTCGCAGCCCCGCTTCTGAAATTCGTACTGCATCAGTGCGGAAATGTCATGCTCGTTGAGCCCCGGCCGCACTGCCTTCATGGCTGCCTGATGAGCCGCTACGGAAGCATCGGTAGCCGCTCGGATCAGCCGGATCTCCCCGGCATCCTTCACCACACGCAGGGCGGCAAGAAGGGGTCCGATGTCGGCGATAGACAGATATGGGGGAAACGCGTTGGCGCGCTGCAGCCATTCTATCGACGCGTCGGAGATGGGCCCTTTGTTGACGTACAACGTGCTGCGGCCAGAGGGCAGAAGTCGCATTAGCTCATCGCGCAGTTGATCGAGCGTCTCTACGCGATCAAAGCCTGTAACCTGCGCCGCTTGGCGGTTGTCTGCTCCCAGCTTGCCCCCAGTCCATTTTTCCTGGATCGGATTATGAGCCGGAAGAAACAGGATTTCACTGTAGGGCTGGGCCGGGCTTGAATCGCTTGCTGGGTGCGCAGGGATGATGAGAACTGCGGCCCCCGGCTCGGCCCATCCGCTTAAGTAATAGAAGTTGTCGTCCTGACGAAAACCATAAACTGCATTGGGCCCTTGCGCTTCCGTCGCCGCGAAAACGAGGAAGGCACCCTCAGCCTTCTCGGCGAGCCGAGTGCGCCGAGCCCGGTAATCCGCATTCGGCTGACGCTCGATCGCCCACAACAGCGATGTAATCAGAAGAAGAACAGGGATCAGCGGCTTGCGCAATCTGCCTCGCAGTTACAGCAGGAGATGCGCGGGATTATACATCGGCAATTTTTCATCTCCGATGCGCTAGCGTCGCAACACTGCAGCAATCGCGATTTGTAAGGAACCGGCTTACTTACCCGGCTTGTTGGCAGCTTGTGCCTGGATCACGCTGTCGACATTCGTCTTATCGATCAAGATCGCCCCGGTGTCCACAAAAGCGGGAAGTGGAGAAGTTGTGGAGCCGGAGACCGAAGGCAGCGTGGGATACGCGTGGTGCAGGTCATCCAGCATCTTCAGGCCGAAGTAACCCATGGTGTAAGGCCGTTGCGCGATAGTAGCCGCGATGACGCCTTTCTTCACCCAGTCCAGCGTAGCTTCATCGGTGTCCATGGCGATAATGGTTTTTCCGGCAGTTTTACTGTTGTTGATGACGGTGGCTACTTCTTTCCCCGCCAGAGCTTCCAGACAGAGAAAACCATCGATCTTCTCCTTGCTGTCGATCACCTTTTGAGTTTCGTCGAAGGCCACGCGCGGGTCGCCCTTAATGTCCACGACGCGAGCAATTTTGATTTGAGGATACTTCTCAAACACCTGCCGGTACCCGCGTAAGCGATCCTCGAGGTTGGTCTGATTGGGCATGGTGAACACGATGACCGTGCCTTTACCCTGCAGTTGCTTAGCCGCGATCTCGCCACCCAGGATTCCGGCCTGGTAGTTGTTTGTGCCAATAAAGAAAAGGCGTTTGCTGGCTGGAGAGTCTGAATCGATAGTGAGCACCGGGATCCCCGCCGCAATCGCATTATCGATATCGGCCTTCATGAATTGGGGATCGGCAAGGGAAATAAGAATCCCTGAGGGCTTCGGATTTTTTGCCAATATCCGCCTGAACTCGTCTTGTTGAGCCTTAGCGTCGTAGGTGTCTGGTCCTGCGATCTCAGCCCGAACCTTGATTTCGGTGGCTGATTTGAGAAATCCTGCAGCCGCTGATTGCCAGTAGGGAATTTGAGTGTTCACGGTAACCAGGTAATAGCGCTCATCAGCGCTGTGCTCGCCACAGCCGGTTGTAATAACAAGAAGGAGAACCGGAAGTAAGAGCAACCAACAGCTTCGCTTCGACGACATCAGACACCTCCATTGAGGCCGAATCATCGTGAATTGGGGGAAAGCCGGGCGGCATTGTAGTGCTTAGCGGGCCAGAGGAAAAGAGCATCCTTCCCTCTCTGAGATCAAACGCCGACAGGATAGGGCTTTGCCGTCTGTGGCTCACGCGCTTCCCGGCCCAGGAATCGCTCGAATCTTCCCTGCAACAGCGACATCAGACCGGTGCACCAGTAGCCGAAGACGAAAAGGGCGAGAAAAGGCACCGTAATGTAATTCTCATTGATTACGGCGTAGTAAACCGTAGCCGCAAAATACGTCCCGATTCCCAGCTCGGCCCAGGGAATCCATCCCAGACGCTTGCGATATTTGCCGGTGCGCGGCTTGTCGCTCTTGGAGATCACCCGGTACTTGGGAGTCCGGGCAAAGGCCGTCTGTTTTCCGAAGAGCGCCTCCAGCACTGCCTTGGTGTTGGTGATAGTCAAACCGATGCCCAAAGCCATCAGGAAGGGCAGGTAGAGGAATGTGCGAAGCCAGGTACGAGGAAAGAGCTGCTTTTGGGAGACGAGGTAGAAGCTGGAAATCGAAAACGTCGAGGCCATAAACAGCGGCAGGTCGATGTAGAGCATCTGAAACCAGCCCTGGTAAAAGCGAATAATCATGGCCGGCAGCAGCAAGGTCGATAGCACGATCATCAGCGGATAGCTGATATTTGCCGTCAGGTGATACCAGGCTTCCATCTTGACCCGTCGCGGGGCATTGCTTTTCAAAACCAGGGGAAGATCTTTGAGGGCGCACTGAATCAGACCTTTGGCCCAGCGCGCCTGCTGGGTCTTGAAGGCGGTCATTTCCACCGGCAACTCGGCGGGACATTCCACGTCCTCCAGGTAGAGAAATTTCCATCCCTTCAGCTGCGCTCGATAGGAGAGATCGGTATCCTCCGTGAGCGTGTCGTGCTGCCAGCCGCCCGCTTCGTCAATGGCCTTTCGACGCCACATTCCGGCGGTGCCGTTGAAGTTGAAAAAAAGATTGCTGCGCGAACGTCCGCCGTGCTCAAGGACAAAGTGGCCGTCCAAAAGGATGGCTTCCACTTCGGAAAGAAACGAGTAGTGGCGATTCAGGTGAGTCCAGCGGGTCTGGACCATGCCGATCTCAGGGTCGGCAAAAAAGTGGACAACGCGCATGAGCCAGTCTTCCGCAGGAACGAAGTCGGCATCGAAAATCGCGATCAGCTCTCCCCTGGTTTGTTGCATCCCGTGCTGCAGCGCGCCGGCTTTGTAGCCCGAACGATTGCTGCGATGGATATGGCTGATGGCGTGACCCATGGCAGCGTAGCGCTCTACGACACCGCGTGCGACTTCGACCGTCTCATCGGTAGAGTCGTCGAGTACCTGAATTTCCAGCTTCTCGCGCGGATATTCAAGCCGGCAAATCGCGTCCACCAAGCGATCGACCACGAACTGTTCATTGAAAATAGGCAACTGGATGGTGATCAGAGGCAGCTCCGAGAATTTGTGCGTCGCCTCTGTCTTCTTGTTCCTGCGGTTCTTGTAATACATGTAGACCAGTTGATAGCGATGCAGACCATAGAACGCCAGCAGGATAAGAACGATGAAATAGGGGATCAACAGCGCCATATCGAAGGCATTGGCACGGTATAGCCCGCGAAAGGTCGTATCGAGTACGTGGGTGCGGACCCAGTGCCCAATCCCCCTCGGTTGGGCAAACACACTAAACGCCAAGAATGCGAGCGCAAAAACCAATTTGTCCCCGGGAAACAGAGATCGACTTGCAGCAGCTAACGATGCATTTTACTTGAAGGGCGGTTGGGTCTGTCGAGGACAGGCAATCATGACTGTCCGCGGATCTCAATTCAGGAAATACGTTCTGTATAGCGTATCGCGTTGCACCGGGCGAAAGCCGGCATCGCGGATGATCCGACGCAGCTCTTCTTCGGTGGTGCAGTTGCTCGTTCCTGCTGCCTTCACCACGTTTTCTTCGAGCATCACCGAACCGACATCGTTGCCGCCGAACCGCAGGCCCAGCTGACAAACCTTCAGTCCCTGGGTCACCCAGCTTGATTGCACATTCAAGAAATTCGACAGATACAAACGGGAGATCGCCAGAACCTTCAAGTACTCGACCGCGGTAGCTTCATCCCAGTGGCGTCCGCCCATAGCGGTATTCTTAGGCTGAAAACTCCAGGGGATAAAGGCTGTAAATCCGCCGGTTTCCTCCTGAAGCTCGTACAACCTTTGGAAGTGATTTACACGATGCTCGTAACTCTCGCCGACGCCAAACATCATGGTAGCGGTGGTGCGCATGCCGAGCTTGTGCGCGGTTTGGTGAACGTTAATCCAGTCTTCAGTGAGGCATTTCAGCCGGGCGATTCGATAACGCACTTCGTCATCGAGAATTTCGGCTCCGCCGCCGGGGATGGAGTCCAGGCCCGCGTCGCGCAGACGCCTAATAGTGTCCTCAATTGTAAGCCCGCTGTACTCGGCGATGGCGATGATCTCAGAAGCCGAATAACAATGCAGATGAATTCTGGGAAAGAGCTGCTTGATGCCGCGCAACAGCTGCTCGTGCCAGTCAATCTTCAGATCGGGATGCAGACCGCCCTGCATCAACACGCCGGTTCCCCCCAGCTCGACGGTCTCGCGGATTTTGTCGTAAATGGTCTCAAAATCGAGGATGTAGCCTTCGGCAGCCAGCTTGCCTTTCAGCGGACGGTAAAACGCGCAAAAAGTGCAGTACTCGGTACAGAAATTCGTGTAATTGATATTGCGGTCGATGATGTAGCTGACGATGCCATCGGGATGAAGCTTTCGCCGCTGCTGGTCGGCTTCCATGCCGATGCCAATCAGGTCGTCAGACCGGAACATCTCGAGCGCTTGTTGTCTGGTTAGCGACATCCCCACTCCCGGGTAAAGAAACCCGCAGGTTCATTGTAGACGCTAGAGCCGCGAAAGCGCACCACTGCTTGTCATGGTTTGAAAGAATTGCCAGAACCTTCAAATCAAACCTACGTCTAAGGGGAGCAAAAGCCGGTGCTTGCCGACGGCAGGAACCTGCGGGCTCCGCCAGGGAAAGGTTACTCCAATGAAACAAGTGCGACTCTTCTTCGTATCGGCAGTGCTTATTTTTTCCGTGACGCTCATGGGACAAGGGACAAACAGCCAGGCTGGGAGTTCGCCTCAGACGCAACCGCCGCCAACCGTCGCGTCGGTGGTGGACCGTCAAATCAGCAACATTGAGAAGCTCATCGTAGGCGTCGCCGATGCCATGCCGGAAGATAAGTTCAATTTCTCTCCTGAGAGTTTGAACATTCCCGGCAGCGACTACAAAGGTGTGCGCACATTTGCTGTGCAGGTGCGGCATGTTGCCGCTTCTAATTACTTTATATGGTCTCCGGTTACAGGCGAGAAGCTGCCCGAAGGTTTGAAGGACGGGAACGGTCCCGAGAACTTGAAGACCAAAGCGGAGATCATGAAGTTCTTGAACGATTCTTTTGCCCTGGGGCACAGAGCAGCTGCCAGCTTGACACCTGAAAACATGATGCAGGTGCCGGAGCACAGCAGATCGCCGCGCCTGAATCTGGCTACATTCGGCGTTGCTCACGCATACGATCATTATGGACAGATGGTGGAGTATCTGCGGATGAACGGAATCGTGCCGCCAGCCAGCCGGGGGAAGACAGACTAAGGTGCTTCCGCTCTGGAGTGGAAGGTTCGTGAACTAAGTTGGGCGAGGAGCTCAGAGCCAACCTATCCATACATCCGAAACGCGGCACTGCCCACGAAGCGAACCGTCGGAGGCGCGGCGATCAAACCACACTCGGCCGCATAACGGTAGAAGAGTTCCAGCCCTTCCAGGTTCTCGCGATCCAGATAATAATGAATGTTCTGGGTCAAATAAGAGTGCACGTTTTCCTGAGTGAGCCCTAATTTGGGCGCCCATTCACGGCCCAGGGTGGCAACATTCTGCGGCTCCAAGCCATGATCGCGAGAGCTGCTGAAAATCGAGTCCAGTTCCATGCGCGGATGCGCTTCAGACAGAGCCGCCATCCGGATGGCCCAGAAAGCGAACACAAACGGCTTGCCAGTGAACTGATGCCACTGTTCCGCGAGGTCGTAGGTCAGGTATCGCTCGCGCCCCACCTGCAGTGCGCGATCCCCTATCAGCAATGCAGCATCACATCCCGCCAGCATTAGCTCAAGATCTGGAGGCATGGGCACGAATTCCCGGCGCACTCCGGCCCCGGTTGGAAAAAACCTTCCCATCAGAATCTGGGCCAACGCCACCGAAGTTCGGGACGAAGTGTCAGCAGCAACGGTGCGAATTTCTTCCAGCGGCTTCTTGCAGATCAGCAAAATGGATCGCACAGCCCGTTTGGAGGCGATGGCTGCATCGGGAATGATCAGCAGATTCGGAATCGTGGCGAACACGACAGAGGGGATGATCCCTATGTCAGCCACGCCCGTCGCCAGCGCTTCTGCGCACGCCGAGGGAATGGTGTAGGAGATCTCAAAATCTTTTCCCACCGAGCTGTGTTGGAAATCCCACATAAGAGGGGCAGTATTCAGGTAGGAGATCGCGGAGATCCGGAGCGGGCGCATCAAAACGGTCCATTGTAACAAAGCGAATGCGACGTACTTCCTTGACGCGCGGACAACAGCCGGATACATTCGCCAGGTTTAGTGAATTCCCGGCGGACCCTCAGGAAATTCGGTTGAGTACTTCATCTCCCGCTACGACACAGCAACTGGAATGGTTAGCGCTGGCACTTACGCCAGGTCTTGGGGCAACGCGCTCACGGCATCTGGTGGATCACTTCGGCAATGCGGACCGCGTGTTTCACGCGTCGCTTACGGAGTTGGAGGCTGTTGGCCTGCAGCCGGTTTCGGCGCAGGCGATCTTCAACGGAGAATCGCTGGCTAAGGCGGAAGAGGAAGTTGCACGCGCAACAGCGGTGGGGGCCGAAATAATCACGCTGTCCGACGACGCCTATCCGTCGCCGCTCCGGCAGATCTACGATCCACCGGTGTGCCTGTATGTCATTGGAAACAAGGGAATTATTGGATCAGCCGGAATTGCCGTGATCGGAACCCGGCATCCGACGCCCTACGGGATCGGCATGGCGTCCCGGCTTTCCTGCGACTTGGCGGCGCGCGGCATCATCATTATTAGTGGCATGGCCCGGGGGGTGGACAGCGCAGCCCACCGCGGCGCGATCGAGGCGAAGGGTAAAACCGTAGCTGTCTTTGGGACCGGCGTCGACGTCATTTATCCCCGCGAAAATCAGAAATTGTCGGAGCAGATTCTGGCTCTGGGTGGGGCTTTGATCTCTGAGTTCCCGTTGGGGACCTTTGCAGCTCCGCAGAATTTTCCGATTCGCAACCGCATTATCAGCGGGCTCTCGATCGGCGTGCTGGTGATTGAGGCGGGCGAATACAGCGGCACACGCATTACCGCACGTTGCGCACTGGAGCAAGGCCGCGAAGTTTTCGCCGTTCCCGGAAATGTGACCAACAAGAACTCCTGGGGACCTAACACCCTCATCAAGCAGGGAGCGAAGCTCACTGCAACCTGGGAAGATGTGTGGGAAGAGATCCCTCCAGATCTGCGGCTGCAACTCGCGCCCGAGGCGGGTTTCGCAACCAAAGGCGGTTCTACGGCATCGTTATTCGAGCAGGAATCGTTAGCGCCGCAGGAGAGGAAGATATTTCAGCTGCTGCGGGCGGACGAGGCGGTGCACATCGACGAGATCGTGGAACGCTTGGCCGACGCGATGTCCTCATCGGAAATTTTCGCGTCGCTATTTGAATTGGAGATGTCGGGAAGAGTGAAGCAACTGCCCGGGAAAAATTACGTCAAGACTTTCTGAATCAGCCGGTTGCCAAGGGAATAACACTTCCGTTCTCAAACCAACGGTTGACGAACCGTCCCGTATCCGTGCTAGCTTCAAGAACAGTTTCTTAAGAATGAGGTTGTTTTGGCGAAAGGTTTAGTTGTCGTTGAATCGCCGGCTAAGGCGAAAACCATACAGAAATACCTGGGAAGGGGCTATTCGGTCGAGGCGTCACTCGGCCATGTGAAGGATCTGCCCAAAAGCAATCTCGGGGTCGATATCGATAACGACTTCGAAACCGAGTACGTCGTCATCCCCGGTAAAGAAAAAGTACTGGCGAAGCTGAAGAAGGCCGCCAAGTCTGTGGATGCAATCTATCTGGCGCCCGACCCCGACCGCGAAGGCGAGGCCATCGCTGCACACTTAGCGGAAGAGCTTGGCGGGGAGGCATTCAACGGAAAGAAGAAAAAGAAGGCTAGCAAACTGGATATTCGCCGCGTCACCTTCAACGAAATCACGGCACGCGCGGTGAAGGCGGCGTTCGAGCATCCGCGCGACATCGACCGCAATCTGGTCGATGCCCAACAAACCCGCCGCGTCTTAGATCGCCTGGTAGGCTACCAGGTTTCCCCGCTGCTCTGGGATAAGGTACGTCGTGGGCTCTCCGCGGGACGAGTCCAGACCGTAGCGCTGCGCTTGATTGTCGAGCGCGAACGCGAAATCAAGGCGTTCCAGAAGCAGGAATACTGGACCATCGATGCCCATCTGGCCGCGGCAAAACCGCCTGCCTTCGATGCACGCCTGATCGGCAAGGGCCAGGACAACGAGAAAATCGAAATTCCCAACCAGGAAGAAGCCGACAAGATCAAGACTTTCCTGGAAAAGGCGGACTGGGTTGTCCGCTCGGTCGAAAAGAAGGAACGCCGCCGCAATCCGGCAGCTCCGTTCACCACCAGCAAGTTCCAGCAGGATGCCTCACGCAAACTGCGCTTCAGCGTGAAGCGCGCAATGATGATCGCTCAGCGTCTCTATGAAGGCGTAGAGTTGGGCGACGAGGGCCTCGTCGGGCTCATCACGTATATGCGCACCGACTCCGTGCACGTCTCGAATGACGCGCTGACGGAAGTGCGCGAGATGATCCCGCTGCAGTTCGGAGCGCAGTATCTTCCTGAAAGCGCCAATCTCTATAAATCCAAGAAAGGAGCCCAGGAAGCGCACGAAGCCATTCGGCCAACTTCGGCTCTCCGCCATCCCGACGCGATAAAGAAATATCTCAAGGAAGACGAGTACAAGGTTTACAAGCTGATTTGGCAACGCTTCGTCGCCTCGCAGATGTCGCCGGCAGTTTTCGATCAAACCACGGTTGACATCGATGCCCAGCAGGGAAGCGAATCCTACCGGCTCCGCGTCACCGGTTCCGTACTGAAGTTTGATGGCTTCCTCAAAGTCTACGAAGAATCGAAAGACATGCGGGACGAAGACGAGGAGGCGCTGAAACATAAGCTGCCACCGCTGGCAGAGGGACAAAAGCTCACCCTCAGGCAACTGCGTCCGGAGCAGCATTTCACCGAGCCACCGCCGCGTTACAACGAAGCTTCTCTGGTGAAAGAGCTTGAGGAGCGCGGAATCGGCCGTCCTTCCACCTATTCGGCGATCCTGAGCACGATTCAGGAGCGCCAGTATGTCAATAAATTGGGAGGCAAATTCGTCCCCACGGAGATTGGACTGGTGGTCACCGATCTTCTGGTTGAGAACTTCAAAGACATCTTTGATCCGCAATACACTGCGCGTCTCGAGGAAGAACTCGACGATATCGAAGAAGGCAAAGAGAAGTGGACGGAGGCGCTGAAGGAGTTCTACAAGAAATTTCAGCGCGACCTCTCCTACGCCGAGAAGCACATGGAAAATCTCAAGGCGATGGAGAAGCCCACCGACGAAAAGTGCGAGCGCTGCGGATCACCGCTGGTTATCAAGTGGGGCAAACACGGATCGTTTTATGCCTGCAGTTCTTACGACAAAAACGATCCCAACAGTTGCACCTTCACCAAGGAAAATCCTATCGATCTGCCGGATCTCGATTCGGCCGACATGCAGGAGACCACGCAGGAGGAGTACTGCGAAAACTGCGGCCGCCCCATGGTCCTGAAGCGTGGACGCTTCGGACAGTTCATGGCCTGCACCGGGTATCCGGATTGTAAAACCACGCGGCGCCTCGATCAGGGGAAAAAGGTCCCCGACATTCCCCTGGACGAGAAGTGTCCCCAGTGCGGGCGGAATCTGATCCTCCGGCATGGGCGCTATGGTGAGTTCACGTCGTGCAGTGGCTATCCGGAATGCAAGTACGTCAAGCAGAACTTCATTGGCATGAAATGCCCGCAATGCAAGGACGGAGAGCTCGTGGAAAAGCGGGCCCGCAAGCGAGGGAACTCGTTTTACGGCTGCTCGAATTACCCGAAATGCAAGTTCACTTCTGCCAATCGGCCGATTCCTGAGAGGTGCCCGGAATGCGGACACGAGTACCTGGTGCAGAAATTCCTGAAATCGGGGCCGGTGATCGCCTGTCCGAACGAAAACTGCGAGTATTCGCGACCCGTCGAAGCTCCGGTTCCGCAGCTGACGTAATATACGCGAGTCTCACCTGGCCAACATAGCCTGCGGCTCCTGCACCGCAGCATTGCCATTCTCTGTAGGCCGCTGCTCCCCGCGCAGTGCCAGCCACATTTCCATCACTCGCTTCTTCAGCAGAGAGGTTAGCTCTTCGTAGGCAGCTTCGGGATCTGAAGTCTCCTTGGGCGGATAGATGGGATCGCCGAATGCCATCTTCAAAGGCGCGAATCGCTGGAAATGCTTGCCGCGTGGCCAAGCCTCATAAAATCCATCAAGCGCGACGGGATAGATTGGGACCTGGAGGTTACAGGACAAAATGGCGGCGCCTTTCTTGAAAATCCTCGGGCTGCCGTCGATGCTTCGTTCGCCTTCCGGGAAAAGAATGAGCACCTTTCCGCGCCGCAAACCGAAAGCGCCGGCGCGCATAGCGGGAACCAGATTGGCATCTGGATCTACCGGTACCAGATTCAGCGTGTACGCCAGCTTTCGCGCCAGGCCGGTTCCGAAAATCTCGCTGGTCCCCACCGAAAACTGGTCGCGAAACAACCGCCAGGGGAGGACACTCAGCAAAATGATTGGGTCGAGATAGCTCTGATGATTGGGCGAAAGAATAAACGGACCGCTCTTTGGCAGTTTTTCCAGACCGGTGACGCTCAGCTGGAATCGGTCTCGCGCGAATAGTTGAACAATACAACCCACGGTGTACCAAAAATGCAGCGCGAACGAGTGAGGCTTGGAAAACTCGACAATTTCGGGTTCGGTGGGATCGGCGCTAAGTACGGAGCCCCAAGCGGTGGCGGACTTGCGTTTGCCATTGCTGCCCATGTTGCTACGCACGGCATCTATCAACTCGCGAACCGTGTAAACCTCCGACACGACTCCGTCGGGAACGTGAGCCCCAAGTTCGCGCTCCAGCGACACTAGTAGTTCGACGCGCTCCATCGAGTCCAAGCCCAAATCAAGCTCCAGATTGTCCGTGGGGTGAACCTCCGCAACCTGCTTTTTTGACGAGGCCCGTACCACTTCCAGCGCGCGCTGGACATCTGGAATTGCCACCCATTCGCGATCACCTGCATTCAAGGCTCGCGGCCGCAATGGCTCCGCTTCGGCCCGCTGTCCATCGCCTGCTCTCACCTGCGCTTCCACCGCGTTTCGCTTCAGCTTGCGCGTCGTGGTACGCGGAAGGTCCTCCTGCCATATTTCGTAGCTCAAAATTCGTTTGGTGGAAGGCAGTTGGGAAGAGAAACCCTCGATTTCGTAGCGAATGATCTCTCTCGCATTCACAATCTTCTGCTCGCGCAGAACGTCAAAATCGGGAACAATCACGGCGTGAAGTCTCTCGGAGAGCGGCTCGCCCGGCTGGCCCTCGATCCCCAACACACACATCTCCTTGATGAACGCGCTGCGGCCATAGTGCGCTTCGATTTCTTCGGGATATATATTTTTTCCCGAACTGAGGACGATGACTTCCTTGGCTCGGCCGGTGATGAAAACGTTGCCCTCAGCATCCATGAAGCCGAGATCGCCGGTGCGCAGCCACCCATCCTCGAGCGCCGCAGCGGTGGCATCGGGGCGGTTGTAATAACCCTTCATTACGATCCCGCCGCGGACAGCGATTTCGCCGATCCGATGGCCAGTCTCGGGATCGGTCTCAGGGCGCAAGATCTGAACTTCATTTCCCGGCAGCGCTCTGCCCACTGACCCGACTACATTCTTCTTCGGCGGCGTCAGGGTGGCGGCGCCGCTGGTTTCCGTCAGCCCGTAGGCGTTGAGGATGGTGAAGCCCAGCGCTTCGAAGTCTCGTCCCACCTGCGGGTCCAGGCGCGAACCGCCGGTGATCAGGTAATGCATGCGCCTTCCCAGCAGCTCGTGCACACGTGGGAAGAACAGCCTCCCCAGATTGATGCCGAACCTTCTTGCCCGCCCATTGAGCGCCAGAAGATAGGAAAAAATCGTTTCGGTGAGGCGCCCGCGGGCATGCACTTCTTTGAAGATGCGCGTGTGAATCAGGTAAAAGAATTGGGGAACACAGCAGAAGAGAGTAATGTCGCGCTCGCGAAGCGCGCGCAGTAGTTCGGTAGTATTCAGCGATTCAAGAAAAACAATTCGTGCTCCCACGATCAGCGGAAGCAGCAGGTTGGCCATCTGCGCCAGGGCATGAAAGAGGGGCAAGACTCCCAGGATGGAATCCTGCGGTCCGATGTCCGTGAGCACTTGGAAAGCACTCTCAGCTTCCGCATCGATGTTGCGGTGGCTGAGCATTACTCCTTTTGGATCGGAAGTAGTCCCCGAGGTGTAGAGGATAGCGGCAGTATCGTCGAATCCGACATCCACTCGCTCGAATCCGCCGCTGCCGGAACCGAGCATGTCGTCGACAGAGACCAGGCGGGATTCTTCTTCCGTTGAGCGCAGCAAGACCAGGCGCACCGGCGTTTCCACTTCAGTAATTGCCTCACGCGCTTTGGCTAATTGCCTGGAGTCGACAAATAGCAGGGAAGCACCACAGTCCGTGAGCAGCTTTGTGACCTGGCTGGAAGTGAAGGCGGTGTCCAGCGGAACTGCCACCAGCCCGGCCGCCAGGGTTCCCAGGTAAACGCAGACCCAGCGAGGGCCATTGTTGGCCAGGATTGCGCATCGGCTGCCGCGCGCCAGCTCTGTCCTGGACAGCCAATTGCCCACGCTATCCGCAATATGACGGACCTCGGAGTAGGTGTAGCCTTCCAGCCTCCCATCCTCGTACTGCATCTGGAGGGCAGTCGCGTTGGGCCACTTGCCTGCGGATTCCAGGATCTTGTCGTAGAAGTTTGGCATTCCGGGACATGCCTATGGTAAACCGGCCGGCAGGCTGTTAGCGAACGCAAAGGATCGAGGAAGTTACCAGCGGCTAGGGCCTGGCGGTGCGCCGCTCTTCAGTATCCCGCTGCTAATGAACCCTGATCGTGGCGACCTTCCGGGATGCGATTCACCGTCGGATGCAACCAGCCTTCATGCGCCGAAATCACTGACGACAGCTCATCCGCATCGGCCAGAAAAGCATCGTGGCCATGCGAACTCACCAGCTCCGCATAGCGGGCGCGAACTCCTGCGTTCTGCATCCTGAGTGTCAAAGCCCGCACATCGGCTGCAGGGAAGAGCCAGTCGGAGGAGACTCCGATCATTAGCACGCGTGAGCGGATTCTCTCGAACGCTGCGTCTTCCGATCCGTAAGTGCGCACCAGGTCAAAGATATCCATCGCCTTCGAGATCGTAATGTAAGTGTTGGCATCAAAGCGGCTGTTGAACTGATTTCTCTGATAGTCGAGGTAGCCCGCGATATCGAAACGGTGCTCGAGCGATGCGTAAGGGTTTTCGCCGTTGCGGTTCGCGCGACGCCCGTAGCGAGCGTCAAACAACTCGGCCGATTTGTATGAGCACATGGCTAATGCCCGCGCCAGGCCAAGCCCCGCGTTGGGCGGTGCTTCGGGAGTATACCGGCCGCCGTTCCAGTGAGTATCCGACTGAATGCTGAGCCGCTGAATGTGGTTCAGCGCCAGTCCCATGGCCGAGAGGGGTGTAGCTCCAATGGGAATCGAGGTCGCTACTCTATCGGGAAACTCAATTGCCCACTGCAGCGCCTGCATTCCGCCGATCGATCCGCCGATGACCGTCCGTAGCCGATAAATCCCCAAATGATCCAGCAGGCGAGCCTGGCTGCGTACCATATCGCGAATGGTGATGAGCGGGAAGTCCGGACCATAGGGGATTCCTGTTTCCGGATTGACTGAAGTTGGACCAGTTGAGCCATAGCACGACCCGAGCACGTTGATCCCGATAACACAGCAGCGCGCGAGATCGAAGGCTTCGCTGGTGCCAAACATTCCTTCCCACCAATCGGCAACCCGCGCCGACCCTGATAGCGCATGACAGACGAGCGCCACGTTATCGAGCGCGTTGAGGGATCCGTAAATCGCGTAGTGAAGAGAAACCGGTTGCAGCGTACCGCCAGCTTCGAGCCGGAACGGTTGGTCTTCGGCAAAAAGAAAGTCGCCTTCCAGAGTAGGCTCGAACAGTTTCATATCATCTCCCGTGTGGCCGGACCTGATCTTGTGTTGCTCCCTCTGCAATTGAGGTTCAGCGGAGAATCGGCAGGGCCAGTGGCGGCTGGACGTGGAAATCCTCATCCTTAATTTCCGCCAACGCTTCCTGCAGCAATGACTTTCCGCATGCTTCCAGCGTGATTACGAATGGCAATTCGTTCTTGGGATATCCCGGGTATTGCAAAACGGAATCAATGTTGATGGCGTGCTTGGCGAACGTGCCGGAAAGACGTGCAATGATCCCGGGACGGTCTTTCACCACGAAGCGCACGTATCGCGGAGCGGTGAAATCGTCGGTGATCTTCGACGGCGTAATTCGCCGATGATGGAAAAAGCCTTCATCTTCGGAGCGCGCTCGGGCAATCGCGATCACGTCCGAGACCACGGCCACCGCCGTCGGGTGCCCGCCAGCGCCGTGCCCCGCCAGAACAGTTTCGCCGCCATATTTTCCGGTGGCAATTACCAGGTTCTGGCTGCCTTGCACACGTGCCAGCGGCGAGGAGACGGGAACCAACGCTGGTTCCACCGCCGCCACCACGTGACGGCCTTCCACTTCCGCTCGTGAAACCTGGCGTATGGTGCAGTCGAGTTTGGTGGCGTAAACAAAATCGGCAGCTCCCAGTGGACGAATCGATGCGCAACTAATGTCCTCGGGCCGAATCTGTGCGTGCAGACCCACGCGCGCCAGGATGGCCAGCTTGGCCCGCGCATCGTACCCTTCGACATCGTCGGTAGGATCGGCCTCGGCAAATCCGAATTGCTGCGCCTCAGCGAGCGCCGTTTCAAACGTCGCACCCGCCGCTTCCATTTTCGTCAGGATGTAGTTACACGTACCGTTCAGAATTCCTGTAACCTTGAAAATCACATCACCGGCGAGACCCTGTTGCAGGGCCAAGAGCACTGGAATGCCGCCCGCGACCGATGCCCCGAATTCCAATTGCTGTCCGTGCTTCTGCGCCAGTTCCTGCAACTCTGGCCCGGACTTCGCAATGAGTTGTTTGTTGGCCGTCACCACTGATTTCCCGGACTCGAGCAGCCGGCGTATCCACTGCTCTGCAGGATCCAGGCCGCCCAGGACTTCCACGACGATGTCCGCATCGGAGCTGACAATGTCTTCGATGTCTTCTGTCCAGTGGACATGCGGCGGCATCCAGGACACCCGTTTTCGGCCGACCCCGCGGTTGAAGATGTGCGTGAGACGGAGTCGCGGCGAAACTCGATGGCAGAGAATGTCGGCGACCGAACGGCCGACGTTGCCGAAACCGAGAATTGCCACATTACACGGCCGCAGGCTCGATTCGGTCATGATTTCTGAGTCGGGAAGAGTGCTCATTTTCGACCCTCTGTCTCGTTGTGTCCCGCAAAAATCAAAAACCCAACGCTTTTTCTGGCGTTGGGTTGCGTTTGAGCGCCTTATAAATGCCGATTAGCTCATAAGCTCCCCTCGCCAAAAGCGCATGCGCATGGCCATGGTAATTCGGCCGGTCCGGGTTACGCGGTTTTGGCAGGCGGAACTCATGTCTGGCGTCAGTTTAAGCGGACCGGACAGCGCGGGTCAATCACAATTTGACCGTGCCAGCTTGCTTAAGCGATCCAACATACTCATCCAATGCTTCCTGCCAGGGGCGAGGCAGTGCGAATCCGGCGGCCTGCAGAGCATTCATCTCCATGACTGCATACTTCAGCCGCGGCCCGATCCGCCCCATCTGGTCGGAAGACTTGCCAATCACTTTGCTCTTATCCAGCCCTGCCAACTCCGCCGCCGCGACCGCAAGCCCCAGGCGGCTGCACGCGCCCTGGTTCGACAGATGGTAGAGACCGAAGCGCCGGCTTTCGATCACTTCAAGAATTTTTCGTGCCGCATCGCTGGTGTATGTAGCCGATCCGACCTGGTCGGCGGCTACTACATAGTCTTTTCCAGCAGACAGCGCTCGCAGCCCTTTCTCGACAAAGTTCGTCTTGCCCGGCCCGAAAAGCACTGACACACGAAAGATCCAATGCTGGGGAATTTTTTTCACTGCCTGTTCGCCCAGCAGCTTGGTGCGTCCGTACACCGAGGGCGGATCGGTCGGATCGCTCTCAACATACGGGCTGCTCTTCTTGCCGTCGAATACGGCGTCAGTTGAAATGTACGCCAGCGCGGCGCCGATCTCCTGTGCCAGTTCGGCCAGAGCCTTCGTGGCTTCTGTGTTCACAGCGTAAGCTAGCTCTGGCTCCCGCTCGCATAGGTCGATATCGGGAATTCCGGCAGGATGAACGATCAGTTGTGGCCTCAAATGCAGCAGTACCGAGCGCATGCGTTGGTGATCGGTGAGGTCGAAATCTCGGCGGGTAAGAGCCACAGCTTCGTGTCGCTCGCCAAAAACGAGCGTCAGGGCATGTCCGAACAAGCCGTTGCTTCCGGTGATTGCGACTTTCAGGCGTCCTCCAACGAGTTGAGCGGATCGGATTGCACCCAGTATTACTGATGAGCAGTGAGCGACTTGAATTCCGGTGTCTGACGCACGAACTCGAGATCTGGGTCGGTGTTCAGCCTGGCCATGTCCTGGTAGCCATGATCCATGGCTTTCCTCAACGCGGAGAGAGCCTTCTTTTTGTCGCGCGCCAATGAGCCAATGGCGGCCAGGTTGTAGTACAGCTCGGGATTGTCGGGGGTGATCTCGGTGTTCAATTCCAGATAGGTCGCCGCCAGCGAAAAATTCCTGCGCTCCCGCATGCGGTCTGCATTCTCCCAGGCGTAAACATACAGCGATCCCAAAGACCTTCGCAGTACGGTAACTGTATCGGGATCTTTTTCTTTGTCCCGCTGGGATTTCAGTTGAGCGAGCCGGCCATGCAGTTCCTGCAGACGATCGACCAGATTGCCGGGATCGTCCTTGAGAGTCTCCATTTTTGCGATCAGCTCGCCCGTCAACTGCTGCTGCATTCGCTCCTGGTCCGATAATTTTTTGGCAGCGGCGCGGACTTCCGGACTTTTCTCCAGGCTCTGAGCTTGCTTCTCCACGTCACCGACGTCGCGCAATCCTCGAAAATCGGCAGCCAGATGCTTATAGGCTTCATATTCTGCAGCTACATCTTTCTCATTTGCCGGCTTTTGGGCGCGCTGCATCCCCTGCTGCCATTTTGTCTCGATGAAGGCTTCATCCTTTGGCCGCAGTCCGCTCGCCATGGCACGCAACTCCATCCATTCGATGGCCTCAACCGCGAGTTCCTTGGGCAGCCATTCGTGTCGCCCGGGAAAGATTGACAGGCGATGGGGAGTCTGCAGCCGCTCGAGCTTGTCGTGCAGGTCCTTGACTTCGAAAAAATTGAAGTCGTACAGCCCAATGGTCGAAAAATAGGCAAAGGGAAGCGGCTTGGCTGGATCCTGAGAGGCAGGAAATCCCGCGCCGCAAGCGATGATTCCAGCAGCGCAGTTTTTGCAGAGCAAGGCAATCGAGGTGGCGACGCGCGCGCCCCCGGAAAAGCCGGTGAAGTAAACGCGGCGATCGTCGATCGCCAAACGAGCGTGGGTATCCTCCCACATCGCTTTGAAGGCGGCCAATTCCGGCGCGAACGGCCCATTCTGCGAGTTGTTCGAACCGACCACGATGTATCCGTACTTTTCAGCCGCCTCACGGAATTTGTCTACCGGGATCTTTCCGTCAGCCGAGGGATCAAATGCAAACAGGATCGGCCACTTCTTCTGGGCAGTGTAGTTGGAAGGCAAATATAGAGCGTAGCTCTGGACGGGTTGTGCGATGGCCGTGACCTTTTCGATCAACTGGCCCGGAGGGGGCGTCTGCGCAGCACTATCGAGTACGAGCCCGAGCCCTAAGATTAGGCACGCTACTGAATGCCTTTTCCGCATCTCCAGTGATTTTCTCATTCCTCTCTGTTTGAGCCTAGCAGCGAAGCCATTATCCGGTTGTGCACCCATCTCCAGCCCCAGTGGTTTGTCACAAGGGCGCGTGATTTCTGCTTTTGTGGTTGCGGTCGGACCACACTAGAATCGCTTTTTGAAAGCTCAGCCGATGACCAGATTTGCCTATCAGGCAGCATAGGCTCTGCTTTCCCGTCCCTGGAGGAACATCAGGTGATTTCCGCAGTGCTTGCCGCCGATTTCGCCAAAACGCGCATTGTGCTTGCGGTGATCGACCGCAGCGGCAAGAGCCTGGCGGAGCGATCGGAAGCCACTCCGGAATTCACCTCGCAATCGGCATTTGCGGACCGCTGCCTGGATCTCGCGAGTGCAGTCGCTAAATCGGCTCGCACTAAATACAAACTGGTCTCCGGCGGCGTTTCGGTCGGTGGGACGGTTGCCAACGAGTCTGATGGCATAAAGCGACCGGGACCCTCCAGCACGAACGAAGCTGAAGTCGTAAAGGCTCTTCAGAAGAAGCTTAAGATCCCTCTGCTCACAGAACAACATCGCAATGCCATGCTGCTGGGAGAAGCATGGAAGGGTTCGGCGGCAAAGAAAAATGATGTGGTGCTGTTGCTTGCCGGAACCGGGATCGAAGCGGGGGTGCTGACTGGCGGGCGCCTGCTGAAAGGGTCTCACGGCTTGTCGGGAAATGCGGCGTGGATGGCAGTCTCCGAGGCGGATGGATTTGAAGTGCGCCGCTTCGGGGGTTTGGGAGCTTTCTGTTCTGAGTCCGGCGTGGTGCGGGCAGCAAAGAACGCCATAGATGCCGGATTTGGCGGCCTGCTCGCCGAATACGATCCCAACAAATTCACTGCGGCCGACGTCGCCACGCTCGCTCGCGAAGGCGATCTTACCGCCCGCAACATCTTCCGGCGTGCCGGCCGTCAGTTGGGATTAGCAGCGGCCAGCCTCATCAGCCTCTTCGATCCCGAGATGCTCGTGCTGGGCGGCAGCATGACCAGCGCCGCGGATCTGTTCTGGGACGAACTCACGCAGACCGCACTCGCCCGCTGTCATCCCTTGCTCGCCAAGAAAGTTCAAATCAAACTGAGCAAGCTTGGTGACAAGGCAGCTCTCCTTGGCGCCGCACGCCTGGCCTGGGAAGCGGCATCGAAAGAAACTTCGCGCTAACTTCCACAACACTGGAAACCCGAAGGCCGATCCCGATACATTGGTCCGTATGTTCTCCAACCGCACAGGCTGGAATCTCGAACCCAACCGATTCGCCGAATCGCTCGCCAGACAGCGGGCACGTGGCAAACAGCTGCTCGATCTGACCGCGTCGAACCCGACCAAAGTCGGGCTGCACTACGACGCTGCCAGGATAGTAGACGCGTTCTCAAATCCGGCAGCGCTCTCATACGATCCGGAACCGAAGGGACTTCTTCCCGCTCGCGAGGCCGTGTCAGCCTACTATCGTTCTCGAGTTGATGCTTCCCGCAACCTGCCGGCCCCCAATCCCGATCACATCATCCTGACCACCAGCACCAGCGAAGCCTACTCGTACGTGTTTCGCCTGTTGTGCAACGCTGGAGATGAAGTTCTAGTTCCGAGTCCTAGCTATCCTCTGTTTCAGTTTCTGGCTGACCTCCAGGATGTGCGGCTGGTTTCGTTCGAATTGTTTTATGACCATGGATGGCAGATTGATTTTCACTCGCTCGAGCGCGCTCTCTCGTCGAAGTCTCGCGCCATCATCCTGGTGAATCCGAACAATCCCACCGGGTCATACATTCATGAGCCGGAAATTCGCAGGCTGAACGAAATCTGCAGAGCGCGCGGGCTGGCCCTGATCGTCGACGAGGTTTTTCTAGATTTCGCTCTCGATGGCGAAGTGCGTACCAGTTTCGCGCTTAACAGGGAAGCGCTCACATTCACGCTCAGCGGACTTTCGAAGATCGCCGGCCTTCCGCAGATGAAATTGGCCTGGCTCGCAGTGAGCGGTGACACAAAACAGCAGCAAGAAGCCTTGGCTCGTCTGGAGGTGATTGCCGATACCTATCTATCTGTGAGCACGCCGGTCCAAATAGCCACGCCTGTCCTGCTTGGAACGCGATATGAATTTCAGCGGCAGCTTTGCCGCCGCATTCAAACCAACTTGGCAGAACTGGATCGGCAGGTTGCGGGGCAAGAAATTTGCTCACGCCTGCTGATTGAAGGTGGATGGTACGCGATCCTGCGCGTTCCTAGTACTCGGCCTGACGAGGAACTCGTCATCTGCTTGCTTGAAGAGCGGCAGATACTGGTTCACCCTGGCCATTTCTATGATTTTCACTCCGAGGGCTACCTGGTAGTGAGCTTGATCACGCCCGAGGCGGAATTCGCGGCTGGAATCCGCGAACTCTTGAGCTTTGTGGGTGCTTCGTCCTGAGAGGTCTGCCTGCACGCGTGACGGCAGTCTGGCGGTTTTCCAGATTGCCCGATTACCACTTACCCGATTGCACGATCCGTAGACACCAACTCTCGGAATCTACTGGAGGAAGGGATTGCTTTCGCGCTCTTCGCCTATCGTAGTTAGCGGCCCGTGCCCGGGGATGACTTCGGTTTCATCAGGTAGTGCCATCAGCCGATCGCGCAGCGAGCGCATGATTTTGTCGAAGTCTCCGCCCGGGAGATCGGTTCGCCCGATGCTTCCCGCGAACAGCGTGTCTCCGGCGATCAGTTTTTTTTCGGCAGGGAAGTAGAGACAGGTGCTGCCTTCGGTATGACCGGGGGTGTGCATCACTGTAGCCCGAGATTGCCCCACCTCAAGCTGATCCGCCTCTTCCAGACTGGCATCGATGTCCACTGGCCCCGGGGCGCGCATACCTAACCATGACGCCTGCATATCCAGCAACCCGAGCTGGGTGGAATCGTTCTTGTTGATCAGGATAGGTGCTCCGGTGGCCCGTTTCAGCTTCATAGCACCACCGACGTGGTCAATGTGGCCGTGGGTGATCACGATCTGCTTCAACTTGAGGCCGTGCTCTTTCAGGATCTCGAGCACGCGCTCGATGTTGTCGCCCGGGTCGATGACCATGCCTTCATGCGTGGTTTCGTCCCCTACGACAGAGCAGTTGCACTGCAGCGGCCCGACGGGAAAGATCTCGTGGATCATGGACGCTCTTGGAGCTAGCTTAGCACCTCATCCGCGATGCTGAGGGTCCCCATCCAGGCCTTCCGTTGGCTAGGGTGGGGAGTTGGTTTAAGAGCCGAGTGAGAACCTCGGATTTACTTCTGCAGCGGCGGATTGGGGTTCGCCGGAGCCTTCTGCTGCTGCGTCGGAGCGGGCTTGATCCCCTGGAGCACCGAACCCGAGCTCGAGCGTCGCGAGGCCAACACAGACAAGGTGATCGAAGTAATCATGAATAAGATGGCAGACCAGGTAGTGGCGCGGCTGAGCACAGTAGCGGCACCGCGCGGGCCGAAAGCCGTCTGGCTGCCCATGCCGCCGAACGCCGCGGCGATGTCGGCGCTCTTGCCGCTCTGCAGCAATACAACCACGATCAGAAAAAGACAAACAGCAACATGAATAGCCGTGATCAGAATAACCATTTCAATTCCCAACCGGCCGCGCCTGGCTCTTCGAACGACTCCAGCAGCTCAGCGTAGCCTTTTCTTTTAATTCCCGAAGCTGTGGGGGAATGATGGTGCGGAAGGGGGGATTTGAACCCCCACGCCTTTCGGCGCCACCCCCTCAAGATGGTGTGTCTGCCAGTTCCACCACTTCCGCACACCAGCCAGACCGGTTTGGAGGGGTGCAAAACCAGCCGACCGCAAACTTCAGCTTGTAAAGCGATTATAACAAAGCGGCTGCAAAGGATTGGAACCAGCACTTCAGTACCGCACAATCGCCGCAAACGATTTGGGATCCAGGCTGGCTCCGCCAACCAGCGCGCCATCGATCTCCGCTTCTGACATCAGCGCCTTGGCGTTGTCCGGCTTCACGCTGCCGCCATACAGGATGCGCATGCGGTCCGCGACCTCCTGGCCCACAGCTTTAGCCACTTCGGCGCGAACCGTTCGGTGGGCATCGGCCGCGATCTCTGGGGTCGCGGTCTTGCCCGTCCCAATGGCCCACACCGGCTCATAGGCGATGACCAGCTTGGATGCTCGTTCTCCGGAAATGCCACGCAGGCCCATGATGCACTGGCGGCACAGAACGTCATCGGTCAGACCAGCCTCGCGCTCCTCCAGCATCTCACCCACACAAACAATCGGAGTCAACCCGGCATCCAAGGCTGCATTGAGCTTTTTATTCACCGTATCGTCGGTCTCGGCGAAATATTGCCGCCGCTCCGAGTGGCCAATGATCACATGGCTGCATCCCACAGCCAGCAGCATTGCAGCGGAAACCTCCCCGGTGTAAGCGCCTTCCTTTTCCCAGAACATGTTTTGCGCGCCGATTCCCAGGCGTGAGCCCTTGGCTTCTTCCACCGCTGCGGGGATGTCCGGGAACGGTGGGCAGATCACGATCTCGTCGCGCTGGTGATCCCACACCAGGGGCAGAAAGTTGGCGAAGAATTCCCGGGTCTGCTCCGGGGTCTTATACATCTTCCAATTGGCAGCGATCAGTTTCTTGCGCGGCATAGCTTGGAAATGGCGGGTCCGAAGTTATTTCTTCTCGGTCAAGGCCTCCACACCGGGCAGCTTCTTGCCCTCCAGAAACTCGAGCGACGCACCCCCGCCGGTGGAGATGTGCGTGATCTTGTCGGCGACCCCGGCGTTCCTCACGGCAGCCACGGAATCCCCTCCACCGACAATCGAGACGGCTCCGGCGTTCGCAGCTACGCCTTGCGCAATGCGGTTCGTTCCCCGCGCAAACGGCTGGACTTCGAAAACCCCCATGGGGCCGTTCCACACGATGGTTTTTGCGCGGCTGATCTCCTCCGCAAACCGTTCAATCGTCTTCGGGCCAATATCCAGCGCTATGGCGTCCGCGGGTATTTCGTCTACCGTGCGAGTCAATGCATCGGCTGATATCTCTGACGCAACCACATGATCCACCGGAAGCAGGAATTTCACCCTGCGTTGCGCGGCCTCCTGGAGCAGTTCCTTGGCCAATTCGATCTTGTCGTCTTCAACCTTGGATTTGCCGATCTGCTTGCCCTCGGCCTTCAGGAAGGTGTAAGCCATCGCCCCGCCAATGAGGAGGGCATCGACGTGAGTCATGAGGCTCCGAATCACATCAATCTTGTCGCTGACTTTGGCCCCGCCCAGGATTGCAATGAACGGCTTGGCAGGATTGTGCAGCGCCCGTCCCAGGTATTCCAGTTCCTTCTCCATCAGCAAGCCGGCTGCGGATTTCTCCACGTAATGCGTGATCCCAACTGTGGAGGCGTGCGCCCGGTGAGCTGCCCCGAAGGCATCGTTCACATAGTAGTCGGCCAGCTTGGCCAGCTCCTTGGAGAACTTTTCGTCGTTCGCCTCTTCCTCCGCATGGAAACGCAGATTCTCCAGAAGCAGCGTCTGCCCGCGCTCCAGTTTGCCAGCCATTTCTTCTGCCTGGACCCCGATGCAGTCGGTGGAAAAGCCGACGTTCTCGCCGCGGCTCAGATTGCTGTCCAGCAGCATGCGCAGGCGCTCGGCTACAGGCCGCAGGCTCATCTTCGGGCTCGGCTTTCCCTTGGGACGGCCCAAATGCGAAGCCAGGATCAGTCGCGCCCCATGTCGCAGTGCGTACTCGATGGTAGGTAGGGTTTCGCGGATGCGCGTGTCGTCGGTCACTCGCCCGTGCTCGTCGAGTGGAACGTTGAAGTCCACACGCATGAAGATGCGATGATTATTCAGAGAAAGGTCGCGAACCGACAGCTTTGACATTCACGCACCTCCCGCCGCACGCCGCCGAAACACTCCCCGGCGGCTGCGGACGGCTTTCAAAGCGATGGTTGACTCCAAAACAAGGCGGCCGGATGTTTGCAACTCGTCTAACGGGTCAGCTATAAGCCTTTGCCGCCCATGTAATCAATCAGGTCACGCACCCTGCAGGAGTACCCCCACTCATTGTCGTACCAGGCAATCACTTTCACGCAATTGCCCCCGACCACCCGAGTCAGCGGAGCGTCCACAATCGAAGAGCGCGAGTCTCCACGGTAATCCGCGGAAACCAGCTCGTGATTCTCGTACCCCAGATACTTCGCCAGGCGCCCGGATTCCGAAGCCTTCTTCAACGCCGCATTTACCTCTTCCACCGTGGTCTTTTTCTCAGTGAAAACCACCAGATCGACCACTGAGACGTTGGGCGTGGGCACCCGCATGGCGAAGCCGTCCAGCTTGCCTTTCAGCTCGGGAATGACCAGATAAATGGCTTTGGCAGCACCCGTGGTTGTGGGAATCATGGATATCGCAGCCGCCCGGGCGCGGCGCAAATCCTTGTGGGGAAAATCGAGGATTACCTGGTCATTGGTATAGGAATGGATCGTCGTCATGGTCCCACTAACCACGCCAAAGCTGTCATTAACCACCTTGGCCACTGGCGCCAGGCAATTCGTCGTGCAGGACGCATTGGAGACGATATGGTGTTTTGCGGGATCGTACTTGTCCTCGTTCACGCCCAGCACCACCGTCAGATCTTCATTCTTGGCGGGGGCCGAGATGATCACTTTTTTCACCGGCCCGCGGAGATGCTTCCTGGCATCTTCCGCATTGGTGAAACGTCCGGTCGACTCGATCACAACCTGCGCTCCCACCGACTCCCAATCGATCTTGGCCGGATCCTTTTCGGCGAACACGCGAATGCGCCGGTTATCCACCACCACGCAATCTTCGCCGGCTGAGACATTGTTATGGAGGTTGCCAAGGACAGAATCGTATTTCAGCAAGTGCGCCAGGGTCTTGGCGTCAGTCAAATCATTGACCGCTACGAATTCCAGATTATGATCGTTCAAAGATGCGCGCAGAACGTTGCGTCCAATGCGGCCGAAACCATTAATTCCTACTCGAATTGCCATTGCAACCTCCATAACGTGGAACGGTTATTAAGAAAAATTTCCCACACACTATCGAAGCAAAAAATCCTAACATCCGACCCAGAAGCGCGCAAATGACGGGCATCACGACCTACTTGTCCAGATTTACTATTCGTGTCATTCCCAAAAATGCATACCAAACGGACGATCAAGTGCGATTTTGCTTGCATTCTTGCGCGTGCAAGTTTCCAAGAAAATCGAACTGATTTCCACCCGGTTGCAGTTTGCCTCGGTGATTGCTCGTGCAGGGGGGATTGTGTTCCAATCCCATCATGGATCGCGGTAAGAGAAGACGACGTCGGCGGGGAAATGGAGCTCCTGCCAAAACCGAAGCGCCGCTGCAGCCTGCCTATCCGGAACCTGGGGAGACGCCAGTCCAGGAATCTCAACCCGAGCCGCCGCCGGCAGAAGCGCGCGATTCTGCCGCGGCTCCCGAACCCGGCCGGAACCAGCCTCCCGCTGCGCGTGGACGTCGCCGCCGCAGGCGCGGGGCTCGGCCGGAACAGCCGCGTGTCAGGCCCACGCCGGAGACGACCGCTTCCCCGCGGCAGGAAGCAGCAACCGCCGAACCCAGCGCCCAGGCGGGAGCCGAATCTCTAGACGAAAGCAGAGCGGCCGTCGTGCCCGGGGTCACCGCACCCACCCCCGCAAAACGTCAGCCTCGCGGTACGGTTGTGTTGGCCATCGGACTCCCCGGCTCGGGCAAGACGAGTTGGTATCGACGCCGAGGAATTACGCCCCTTTCCAGCGATGTCCTCCGCATGTTGCTCTTCGACGACATCACCGAGCAGCGCTATCAAGACCTTACCTTCTCCACTTTGCGCTATCTGCTGCGTGCTCGCTTGATCGCGCGCATGCCTTGGAATTACGTCGACGCTACCAACCTCTCCCCCCGCGAGCGCCGCGGCTGGATCAAGATGGCGCACGAATTCGGCTACGACGTACACGCCGTCTTCTTCGACGTTCCCCTGGAAGTCTGCATGGAGCGCAACCGCAAGCGCCACCGCATGGTGCCCGAGGATGTCATGCAGCGCATGGCGCAGAAGTTGCGTCCACCCAGCTTCGATGAAGGCTTTTCGAAAATCATCGTGGTGCGAGTAAAGAAAAGCGCTGCCCAGGCCGCGGCTGAAACGCCAGAGGTGTCGTCAGAGACCTTTCCGGAAGCGGAAATGTCATCCGAGGAAGCAGCGGATTTCCCTAAAGAGCCCGAAGACTACTGAGCTTGCAACCCTTCCGACCATGATGAGGCGCTCTACCGGCCTTGGCTCGCCAAAGCCAGTGGCGCTGATATCCATAGCACGCCCGTAATTCTGCTCGTTGCAAGGGACTCGCTTCACAAAGCGCACGAATTCGATTTGCTCTTGTGCCCTCTAGAGTGGCATGCCAGAATGTCGTCCTCCCCCTATTCTTAACGGCGATCATTTTGGGTGAAACCATGCCTCGGGCTCTATGTGTGTGCCTGCTGATTGGGTGCAGCGTTTGTTCTATCGCCGATTCGGGCAACAACCAATCTCAATCCAACTCCCCTGGCCAATCTGGCGCTCCTGCAGCGGTTTCAACTCTCCCGCAAGCTGCAACCAATGCTGGACTAGCTGCCGCGCCTGGCGCTGCCGTACCCAATCCGCTAGGCGATGCCAAAGCCTGCTACCTCAAGGGAGATTTTGAACATGCCATTGAGAAATACCAGCAATTGCTTCAGGAGCGGCCGAAATCGCCAGACGCCTACGCCGGCCTGACTCGCGTTTACCTGAAGAAGAAGGATGTCGCGAAAGCCAACGAGACGATCACCAAGGCTCTCGAAGTTGCCAATTCGCCAGTCGTACGGGTCGCTTTGGGCGAAGTTTATTTTCGCCAGGGCAAGATTCCCGAGGCTGAAAGAGAGTGGGTCAACGTAATTAATGCCGGATATCCCAATGCCTGGGCATACATGGGACTGGCGCGGGTGCGATGGGCGCTTTCCATGTACAAGAGTGGCTGGTCCATGATCGCCAAAGCGCACGAGATGGACCCCACCGACCCGGAAATTACTGGCCTTTGGTCGAGGCGGCTAAGCCGCGCAGAACGCATAAAATACCTGGAGGAATCCCTCGCTGCCGAATCCTACGAAGATGAGGAAACCCGCGCCCATATGCGGCAGTATCTCGAGTACCTGAAGGCTCGGACGAAGGACCCCCGGGGTGCTTGCCATCTGGCCGGCAAATCCACCAGCACGCAAACCGAACTCGTCCGTCTATTGCTCGACCCCCAGCATCTTCGGGGCTACGGTTTGTCAGTGGCAGTGAATGGACAGAAATCCAAGTTGTTACTCGACACTGGCGCATCGGGGATCATGATCAACCGCAACCTGGCGGTCAAAGCCGGTGTCCACAGACTCTCGGACGTCGATATTCGTGGCATCGGGGACAAAGGCAATCGAGCGGGATATCTGGGATTGGCGGATTCTCTCAAGATCGGTGACCTGGAGTTCAAAGATTGTCCGGTGAGGGTGCTTGAAGATCGCTCGGTGGCCGGGGAGGATGGGCTCATCGGCGCAGACGTCTTTGATGCTTTTCTGGTGGAAATCGATTTTCCGGGAGAGAAGCTGTATTTGCGGGAGCTGCCGAAGCGTCCTGGGGAAGGCTCGACCAATATCGCTCTACATGCCGACGCCGACGACTCCGATTCCGGTTCCGGTTCAGAACGACCTCAGAAGGATGATTCCACAAACACGAAAAATGATTCGAGTCAGGCGCCTGCCCTCCAGGATCGCTATATCGCCCCGGAGATGAAGTCCTGGACGCAGGTTTACCGTTTCGGGCACTACCTCTTGGTCCCCACCCGCATTGGCGAAATACCACCCAAGCTGTTTCTGCTCGACACCGGCGCCTTCAGTAATCTCATCTCCACCGATGCCGCCAGGGAGGTCACCAAAGTGCAGGGCAACTCCGGCATGATCGTCAAAGGCATCAGCGGCTCGGTCAAGAACGTGTATTCAGCCGACACAGCGATTCTCCAGTTCGGTCACCTGCGTCAGGAAAATCAGGACCTGACTGCGTTCGACATGACATCCATGAGCAACGGCGCCGGAACGGATGTTTCCGGCTTGCTTGGTTTCGCCATGCTTCGTCTTCTCGATATCAAGATCGACTACCGAGACGGTCTGGTGGATTTCACCTACGATCCCAAGCGATGGTGAAGGCCGTTGTGTCCAGGAACGCAAGAGATGCGCCAGATGCGGCAGAAATTCAGCCCTTCAAATAAGGCAGCATCTCTTTAAAGCTCGAGCTGCCGGAGGACCGCAGCAGCTCGTAGATCATCGTTTCGGTGGATGAGATAAGGGCACCGGCCGCCTGCATGCGCTCCAATCCGATCCTCCAGTTCCATTCCACGCGAGAACCCACGGCATCGGAAGCCACGTGCACCAAATATCCGCGATTGAGCGCTGCCAGCGCCGTCTGCATCACGCAGATGTGAGTCTCCATGCCGCACAGCAGCACAGTGTTGCGATTGCCTGGCAGATTCTTTAGGGAATTGCAAAATTCGTCGCTGCCGAAGCAGCTGAATTCCAGCTTGTCGATGGGGGCGATCTCCGGCAGCAGAGATGCTATTTCAGGAATTGTCGATCCCAATCCGCGCGCGTACTGAGTGGTGACCAGCATCGGCAGCTTCATGATCTTGGCGAGACGGACCAGCAGCTGTCCATTTCGCACCAGTTCCTCTTTGTTGAAGATTGGCGGCAGGAGCTTCTGCTGGATATCCACCACCACCAGGGCACATTCTTCAGCCTGGAGGGGGCGTCGGGCAAACTCAGTTGTATCGGGCGAAGTGTACAGTTTCCCTACGGCGGCAATCATCGGAGTTCACCATCTACACTTTTTCGAAGCGGAACTATTGTAGTCCCCCGCTGAAAGCTCGGGTTCCAGGGGCGAGGCGGGTGACTCTGCCATGCAACGCTCGCGGACCGGCATTCACACGGCCTCTGGGCGGGATCTGATGCGGCGATTGTCCAGAAGCAGCATTGACCATTCCCCGCAGCATACATAAAATCGATGGTGGAGAACGGTTCCAGCCGTAAATCCTGAAATAACTGCCTTTTCGCTGCCCCCTCGTTCAATGGTAGGACAGCTGACTCTGGATCAGCATATCGGGGTTCGAATCCCTGGGGGGCAGCCAATATACCCAACAACTTAGCTACTGCACCCATTCGTCTCTGTGGGGACTTTCAGCGCTCGCAAGTAGCGTAACTGTGGTAGCCACGTGATTACTGTGTGCAAGCTTCTGCATCCACCTTCGAATGCAGGACCGGAAACCCGGTGTTTTCTTCATAACAATTGGCAATGGAATTGCCGCTGTTCGAATGAGTCTTGCGACACGGAAGGAGGCCACATGAGACAGCGCACCGTTGCAAAAGGTCTAATTGTGCTCCTCGCACTGGTGATGGCTTTATCAGCCGCGGCTCCCGCTTGCGCATCAACGATCGTTGAGGAAGCAGCGCCCCATTGCACGATCGCGACGGCGCAAGATCTATCGCCTGGAGTAGTTAATGGTACGGTCGACCTTCTTGGATCAGTAAGCACGGCCTCGAATTGCGGCGCGAATGGCGCCTTCTTCAGCCTTCCGCCAGTGTCGGCCGCAGACTCGATCAACATCGACTTAATCTCAAATGCTAATGCGTTCTTGGTGGAGCCGGCATTGTGGGACGCTTCGGCAAACGTCACTTGCAGTCGGTGTCCCTGGCACTCCATTTCATGAGTTGATTACAAACTTCATCGCCCCAACCAGTGCTGTCTTTTATGTATCAGTAACTCCCCTGAATGGCGCGTCGGAGGGAACCTACGATTTGTCGGTAACCCTTCCATCTGCTATCCCGGAACCGAGCACTCTGCTTCTGGTGTTCTCTGGGATTGCAGGTCTGAGCCCCTGGCGGCGCCGGTCCACAACCCGCCGTAAGGTAAGTTAATTCGTTGTGACTGAGTGCAAAGTTGGAATAGTTGGTTGTATTCGCCTTGCTATTAAGCAATACCATTGCTGTCCGGGGAAAATTGCGTAAAGTTGTCGTAAACGGTTGACTGGTCGTGGATAAGTAGTTTTGACGTCGGGAACGATTTGAATTCAAAAGGGCTGTTCACAACAACTACGTCCATGTTGACGGTCACTGGGGCGACTTAGCTCCTGCGACCCGCCGTGTCGCAGGCAAGCTAGTTGACTCGCAGCCGGGCAAAAAGGGGGACGCCCATTCAGAGACTGTTGCACCGCATTGACGTGCCGATTGTCGGCGCCAAGCTGAAACTGCAGAACGCGATAACGGGAGCCGTGTACAACACGAGTTCGGACGCTGACGGCACTTTTGCTTTTGACGGCGTTCCAGCTGGCACATATGTGTTGCATATCGATGCCGGCAGAGTAGGACCCGATCGGGAGTACGACTCAAGCGACTCATTACTTGCACTCGCTCCGAGTGCAAAGCGCGATGCGCTTCTTTTGCGACGTCAAGAGGCAGGTGGCGGCAGTTGTGGTGGCACATCTCTGGAACTGCAAGACAGCTCACGATGAGATTCCATCTGTGGGGCGTCGGGAAGTAGTCCGACGCCCAACAATGCCTTCTACCTCCTCCCCAGCGGGGACGTGTGACCCATCCCCCGAGTCCTCCGTGAATCCGGCGCGACATTCACCGTTTTTCTGTCAGAGCGCCAAGCGTGGCGCGCAAGTCTTTCATCATCAGCATCAGGTGGAGTTCAAGGCCAGGGCAGCTCTCAAAGCCGTACTTTCGGTAAAACGCTGCAGCTTCGGCGTCGATGGCGTGAACCAAGACGGCGCGGCCGCCGATGATCTCCGCCCCTGCATAGGCCCGTTGCAAGGCGTCTTTCAGCAGAGCAGCGCCAAGGCCTTGGCCCTGCTCTGCCTTGTCAAGGGCTAGGCGCGCAAGCAGCACAATTGGAATTGGCTCTGAGGCCGATCTGCTTGCCCGAGCAGTCGCTTCTTTCCGTGAGACGCTCCCCGGAGCAAGAGAGTAGTAGCCGACCACCCGGAGATTTCGGTGCACGACGTAGGTGCGCGTGTCGCCGCTGGCCTGGTTCATGCGGGCAAAGCGCTTCAGCCAATCTGTAAGGGAAACGTGCTTGCCGCAGTCAAACTGGCTGACGTCGTGATTGGAGGTCAGCAGTTCGACCGCAGAGAGGGGCGGCTTTGTTTGCGATTCGTTCAATTAGCGTTCAAGAACCGACTCCTGCGAGAACAGTCTTTGTAACGACGGGATGACCTTTGCAGGGCGGTCGAGCGCTTCCGCGAAACGTGCAAATTGGGACGGAGCCAGTTCGAAGTGTTTCTGGTCAGCGAGCGCCACCTCAGCGGCGCTGCAGGCGCTCTGCACGATGAAGCGCGTCACCTTCTCGCCTCTTTTCGCCGCTCCGAGCCGAATCAGGCGCTCCTCAGCGGCGGATGCGCGGAAATTAATCCTCTGTGACTTCGCCGTCTGTTTCTTACCTGCCGTCGCCATAACATTCTCCGTTGTACATACAATGTGCGTACACACATAGAGGCTACGCTCTTGGTCTCCGGTTGTCAAGTCTCCTGTGCCATAACTGTGCCATGCGGTCCGAGCCCCTGTGCGCCAACGCGCGATTCTTCAATACTTCGAACGCGGTGCTTCCCTGCGGGCTTGCGGTTACGCAAGTCACTGAATCAGAATGGCGTTGCCAGAGATTCCGCCTCGACTGCTGTAAAACTCTGGATCAGCATATCGGGGTTCGAATCCCCTGGCAGGCAGCCCAATAGATTCAGCAACTTCACGCCTTCCTTCTCCCACCAATATCCGTTGATTGTGGCGCAGCTGCATTTCTTAGCGGAGTCTTTTGTCTCGAGGCGATCCCGTTGTCTTTGATAGAGTCCTCGAATCGTTATCGATGTTTTAGAGCCTCAAGCTCTTCCATCGTTCTTGGCCAATCCGACTGCAGCAGTCGCGACAGACTTCGATCCGCCAGCAGCTTTCCCCCGGTCTGGCAGCGAGCACAGTAGTTGGTTTCATTGTCAGCGTAGCGGATGCGCTGAATCTTTTCGCCACATCTCGGACAGGGTTTCCCGTAACGACCGTGTACTGCCATCCCTTTGCGAAAGGCGGTCACGTTTTCAGGGAAGCCGTTCTCCGCTTCGCTGCGAAGCCGGTCGATCCATAACTTCATAGTGTCGCGAACCGCTGTGAATAGCCGCTCCCACTCCTCCGCTCTTAGTTTTTGCGTAAGAGTGATGGGAGACAGTTGTGCTGCATGCAGGATTTCATCCGAATAGGCGTTACCGATTCCGCTGATGATGCGAGGATCGGTAAGTGCCCTCTTGAGCGTGCGATTTTCGGCGCGGAGCGCCTGGCGAAATGCATCGAGATCGCTGGCGAAAATGTCGATTCCACCAGGGTCAACCGATTGGAGACTCTCCTTCCCGCGCAGAATATGCAGCGACGCCCGACGCTTGAGGCCGGCTTCGGTGAGTACGAGCGAGCCGTTGGGAAAATCAAAAGCCGCCAGACTCTGGCGTCCCGCCAATTTTGCTCCTCGCTGTCGCCAGTGCAGCCGCCCAGCGATCATCAAATGCAGCACCAGCCAGAGATCGCCCTCGACTCCAATAGCTATTCGTTTGCCGATGCGTCGCAACTCACGCACGTTGCGCCCCTCCACCTCCGCCAGGGATGGTTCCGTGGTACGCAGCAGGAACGGACTCGCCAGCCGTATCTGCTGGACAGGCTGTGCCACGATTCGCGATTCAAGCGCGTGGATATAGGTGACGATGTCGGGCAGTTCCGGCATATATCCAATGCTCTCTAAGATAGGCCGTGAATCGGTTCAATCGTCGCGTATCAGGTTTCGTGCTAAAATCCGCCGCTATTCCGGCATGATCCCGATCCAGCAAGTGCTGGCCTGATATTAGCCAAATTCATCAGTATGGCGCGAATCTTTGGCTTTAGGGGGTGACCAGTTGTGGAGGAGCATCAAAAGCCTCGCGCTTGCTTCGGTTCTGATCGTCCTGGCCTCCAGCGTTCTCCTGCTTTCCGATCTTGACCGGCGAAAACCGGGCAGCAACGATTCCCACAATGCCCACAACGCCCTCAACAAAAAGAGGTGGAAGCTTTATCTAATCGAGTACAACGACGTGCTGGACGTCAAAGAGTCTGAACGGGGCGTACTCGATGGGCTGCGCGATTCCGGGCTGAAAGAAGGACATGACTATGTAACTCAGATTCTGAACGCGCAGGGAGACATGGCCACCGTCAGCGCGATGATCGATGCGGCCGTGACGGGCGGCGCCGATATGCTGATAACATTTTCCACCCCCACATTACAGGCAGCAATCCAACGCGCTCCATCCTTGCCCATCGTGTTCACCTACGTGGCAAATGGTCTGATCGCCGGGGCCGGGCGAAGCGAGACCGATCATCTGCCCAACCTTACTGGCGTCAATCTCACGCCGCCGAGTGAAGACATGGTGGCTTTGATTCGCACCTGGTTCCCGCGGGTAAAACGAGTGGGGACGCTTTTCGTTCCCTCGGAAGTGAATATGGTGTATATGCTGAACCAGCTGCAAAAAGCAGCTCATCCGCGAGAAATTAAAGTGGTTTCAGTTCCGGTGAGCACCGCAACCGAAATTCCAGACGCCGCGGCTGCCCTGACCAGTCGTCACATCGACGCCATTTGCCAGATTCCCGGTAATTTGACTGCATCCGCTTTCGGAAGCATCAACCAGGCGGCCATCCGGGCGAAGTTGCCGGTTTTTGCTTTTCAACGACAGCAAGCAAATGATGGGGCCCTGGTCGTGTTGGCACGGGACTTCGCGGGTGCAGGCCGCCAATCCGCTGCCCTGGCGGTACGCATCATGAGAGGTGAAGATCCCGCCCATATTCCACTGGAGTGGTTCACCAAGACCTCGGTGGTCCTCAACCTCAATGCCGCACGCGAACTGGATCTGCAACTACCGCCGGCGTTAGTGCGCTCCGCAAACGAAGTTCTTGGGGAGACAGATGCAAATCAGCGAGCAACAGCGCGGTGATGTGCTCGAGCTGAGCATCAAGGGACGGTTGGACAATTATTGGTCCGAGTTCCTTGCTCAAAGACTCAACACTGCCGTAAACGACGGCGCCCTCCATCTTCGCCTCGATCTCTCCGACGTTAATTTCCTCAGTTCCGCAGGTATTGGCATTTTGATGCGCGTCTACCGGCAACTCCGAGCCATCCACGGAACCTTCGTAATCGATAAAGCCTCCGAGCGTGTCCGCTCAACCCTAAAGCTGGTTGCGCTGGAGCCCATCTTGTTCGGCGATGGCAAGCAGGCGATCGCTGCCTCCGCGACAACTGCACCCAACAATACCATAGAGACGGAATGTGGCACGGTTGAGGTCTATAACTTGTCTCCCACGGCACGAATGGAGTGCCGGCTCATCAACTCTCCCAGTGTGGTCAAGAGAGGGAACATCTCTGCAGAAACGTGCCAAACGCGGCAATTGTCCGATTCTCATCTGGCGCTCGGAATTGGGGCACTGGGGGCGGATTATGATGACTGCCGATGTCGATTCGGGGAATTTGTTGCTCTTGGCGGATGCTGTGCGCATCTTCCCACCGATGGCGCCTCTGTTCCCGACTACCTGGTCTCCGCTGAAGAGTTCGTGCCCGAGATACACGTTCTCTATGGCATCGAGTGCCATGGAATGCCGACACAGTTTTTGCGTTTTGACTCCCGGCGCGATGTGCGATGGACACTGTTCGAGATCGTCCGCCAGTCTCTGAACATCTCGGGTTCAACTACGATTGCGATTGCCATGATTGCGGAGGCGTCGAGAGTTGTAGGCGCCGCCTTAAGATCCTCGCCGGCAGCAGTGCCCACAGAACTGGACTTCCCGAAAATTAGAGAGTGCATTTCATTCGCGCCGGAGATCACTGGCACGCGTTCCACGGTCGCCGCCGCCGGCATTGTCAGCTCCGATGCCTGGCCGGAAGTACTTCCATTCCTCCGGCCCTTGGATCCCGATAGCGCTATCCGCGGCCACTTCCATGCTGCTCTGTTCCCTTACCGTCCCATCCAGCGTGGACTACTTGAACTGCCGGCAACTGCGCATAACGCCTTTCAGTCGCAGGTTGTCACCTCCGTACTGCATCTGCTCAACGATCAGCGTCCGATCAACGGCGCAGGTGATACTACGCTGGTGCGCGGCGCCTGCTGGATCGGCCGGCTTAATTTTCATCCGGATGGGAACATATGACTCTACTCGTCAGCGCCTGGACAATCGGCCTTATCCTGTCGCTTCTCGCCTTGGGCACCTACATCAGTTTTCGGATCTTCTCTTTTCCCGATATCACCGTCGACGGTTCGCTGACCCTCGGCGCTTCCGTGGCCGCCATTCTGATCGTGAAAGGACACAATCCTCTGTGGGCCACTGCGGCAGGCGCGGTCGCGGGCGCACTCGCGGGCACAGCCACGGGGTTGTTTCATACGCGCTTCGGTATAAACAAACTGCTTGCTGGAATCCTCACCATGACCGCTCTTTATTCCATCAATCTTCATGTGATGGGCAAAAGCAATCTGCCCCTTATGTCCAGCCGCACTCTTCCGAGCCTCGGGGAGAGTGCCGCCCAGCGCATATGGTCTGCGCATGTGGTCCATATCCTGGGCTGGGAAATTGCCCTACGCGATGCCACCTCGCTGTTTTTTGCCTTTCTCTCGGCGATCGTAATCGGATTGGCACTCTATGGTTTCTTCCGCACCAACCTGGGCACCGCCATGCGCGCCACCGGCGACAACCCGCAGATGATCCGCGCTCTTGCGGTGAGCGTCGAAAACATGACGGTTCTCGGTTTGGCATTGTCCAACGGGCTGGTCGGGTTGTCCGGGGCGATGCTCGCTCAGTATCAAGGCTTCGCCGACGTGCAGATGGGAATCGGCATGGTGGTTTGGGGCTTGGCTAGCGTCATTATCGGCGAAGCCCTGATCAGTTCCAGCAACCTGGCTTTCACCATAGCAGGAACCATAATTGGATCGGTGCTGTTCCGGCTGATGGTGGCTATCGCACTCCGCTGGGGTCTGGATCCGAACGACCTGAAACTGATTACGGCTGCCTTCGTTTTTGTTGCGCTGGTGGTGCCATCTATCACACGTCGGTTTCATATTCGACGCCTCAAATTACGCCATGCTCACGCTGCGTGAGGTGACCAAGACCTTCAAGGCTGATGCCGGCAATACCGTGCTGGCATTGGACCACGTTTGCCTGGAAATCGAAGCCGGCTCTTTCGTGGTGGTGATTGGAACCAACGGCTCGGGTAAGAGCACCTTGTTGAATGCCATTGCGGGGTCGGTCTTGCCGGATGGCGGCAGCATCCATTTGGGCGGACGCAACATCACCCATTGGCCGGAGCACCGCCGCGCGCGGCTTATCAGCCGCGTTTTCCAGAATCCATTTAGCGGGACCGCTCCCAATTTGACCGTCGGAGAGAATCTTGCCCTTGCCTCCAGACGCGGTCAACCTCGCGGCCTGGGCTGGGCGCTGGGCCGCCGCTCAGGCGCAGAGCTCCGCCATCAGCTGGCCAGCCTTGGTTTGGGATTGGAAGACCGCTTCCAAACTCCCATCGGCCTGCTTTCCGGCGGGCAGCGGCAGGCGATCACATTGATGATGGCAACCCTCGTCCGCCCTGAGCTGCTCTTACTCGATGAACACACCGCCGCCCTCGACCCCAAAAGCGCCGAGCAGATCATTCGCCTTACCCGCCAGGTTGTCCAGCATCACCATCTGACCACCCTCATGGTCACCCATTCCATGCAGCAGGCGGTCAATGTGGGAGACCGCCTGGTGATGATGTACGAAGGCCGAACCACCATCGATTGCTGTGGTACGGCCAAGCAGCGCCTGCAGGTCGAGGAGCTCTTGCATCGCTTCGAAGAGTTGCGTCGCCGCGAACTGCTCGACGAAAGCGCTGCCGAGATGCTCCGGTCGGCATACGTGTAGGCGAAGTTTGATGCTACGCACGAACCGCTTTTCGGCATCCTCAAAGAAATTTGTTGAATCCGGGCAGGTGCGAGGCATGTCAACTCATGCGAAGGTATGAATCCATACCCTTCCGATAGTTTCGTCCCTGCATTTCTGACTTGAATTGCGAGTCGTGCATTGATCAAGCGTTCTTTCACCACCAAATTCAAATAAGGGAGAACTCGCCATGACACAGGGCATAACCCCCATCGACAAAATTCTCTATACCGCCAAAGCGCACACGACAGGTGGCCGGGAGGGAGGAGCATCGCGCACCTCCGACGGCCACTTGGATGTCAGGCTTTCGGTTCCCGGAACCCACGGCACCGGTACGAATCCAGAGCAGTTGTTCGCTGTGGGTTGGTCAGCGTGCTATCTGTCGGCTATAAAGATCGTCGCCGGCAGAATGAAAGTCAGGCTGCCAGTGGATGCTGCCGTTGACGCCGAAGTGGACTTGGGCACAACCAATGGTGGTTATTTCATTCAGGCTCGTCTCAATGTAAGCCTGCCAGGTATAGACCGCGAAGTTGCCCAGAAACTCGTGGAGGGAGCACACTTGGAGTGTCCATATTCCAAAGCCACCCACGGCAACATCAACGTTGTGACCAATTTGATCGACAGCGGAGGCGCCACACAGGTAGCTTGATCCGCAATGCGATGGTCGAAACGCGACGGTCGTTACCACGCAGCGCTGGAGGCAGCCATCCAGGCCCGGTCACGCGCTACCGCTCGTTCGCCACGTTGACGGACCCGGACGGAAATGGCTGGCTCATCACCGCGCGGCGCGACCTGGCGTACGCGCTCATGGAGCACTGGGCCTGGTGATTTTGGTGGATGCGCTGCCCCGCGTTGGCGAACCCGGAACGCAGTACACGATGAGCCCGAACGGTGCGAGAATAGTGATCGAGGAAATGATTATTCGTTTCCGCACAGGAGCAACTCCGGCATAGCCGGAGAAAGCAATGTCAGCTATAGGCAAGTTGATGAAGTGGGGCAGTCTTGCTGCCCTTATTTATTCGTTAGTGTATTTCCGCGGCGACAAACGCTACACCAGGATGAAAGCAATGTAGGGCGTGCGGATGCACGAACTCACGATCGCTCTAAACATCGTGGATGGCGCGCTGGAAGAGATGCAGCGCCGGGGCATTTCGCAGGCTTCCGCAATACACCTCCGCCTCGGCAGGCTCTCAGGTGTGGATAAAGATGCACTGCTGTTTTCTTATGGGGTCGCATCTGAGGAGACGCCTCTGGCAAAATCCCGGCTAATCATCGAGGATGTAGACGTCGTGGTCCTCTGTTCCGCATGCGGATCAGAGCGGCCGATCGAATCATTTCCGATATTGATATGCGCCGAATGTGGGGCACTCGCCGCGCGCGTGGTTCACGGCGAGGAATTAGAAATTACCGGAATGGAGATTGACGGATGAGCGAACCACGCATGGTAGAGGTTCGACGCAAGATTCTGAAAGAGAATGATCTCGTGGCCCGCCGCCTGCGTGACCGGTTCCACCGCGCCGGGGTGCAGGTGATTAGTTTGGTTTCGAGTCCGGGCGCCGGCAAGACTACGCTCCTCGAACGAGTACTCACTGACCTCGGCCGTGATCACCGGATTGCTGCCCTGGTGGGGGATCTTGCGACTGAAAATGATGCTGCCCGCTTGGCCCGTTTCGGTGCCCCAGTAAAGCAGATCACAACCGGCACGGTTTGCCATCTCGATGCCACCATGGTGGAAAGAGCAGTTGAAACCTGGACGCTGGAAGAATTCGATTTCCTTTTCATCGAGAATGTTGGGAATCTGGTGTGTCCTTCGAGCTTCGATCTGGGCGAAAACCTGCGCATAGTCCTCGTTTCTACTCCGGAAGGTGAGGACAAGCCGCTCAAGTATCCGACAATTTTTAACACCGCGGATGCAGCGTTGGTGACCAAGCTGGATCTGACTGATGTGCTGGGCTTCGATCTCGACGCGCTGATCCAGAACATTCAACTGGTGCGCCCCGGCATGCCGGTTCTGAAAGTGTCTGTGCGCACCGGGCAGGGCATTACAGAATTTGAGCAATTCCTGCTGAAGCGGCGCTCCACATTGGAATCGGCCCCCACCGTGTAGGACCTATCTCCTCGTGACTGCCATCACTGCGGCGAAGAGATCGCCAGACGCGCCTCTTACACCGCCGCCTCGGCCAGCTCGGGCACATCGCCTTCGGAGCGCTGTTCCTCTGACGGCAGCCCCTCATGTCGTCGCGCCACCAGCATGTAAATCGACGGCACTACGAACAATGTGAATATCGTTCCAATGATCATGCCGCTGACCAGCATGATGCCGATGCTGTTGCGCGCGCCGGCTCCGGGACCCTTGGCCAGCACCAGTGGGAAGTGGCCGACCACGGTAGCGGCGGTGGTCATCAAAATCGGGCGCAGACGAGTGGTGGCCGCCTCGATCACCGCAGCCAGCTTTTCCTTTCCTGTCTCCTGCAGATGGTTGGCGAATTCGACGATCAGAATGCCATTCTTGGACACCAAACCCACCAGAGTAATCAGTCCCACCTGGCTGTAGATGTTAAGCGTCGTGAAGCCCAGGAACGAAAACAACAGCGCGCCAGAAATCGCCAGGGGCACTGATCCGGCAAGAATAATGAAGGGATCGCGGAAGCTTTCGAACTGCGCCGCCAGCACAAGATAGATCAAGACTGCCGATAGCAGGAACGTTCCAAGAAACTTGCTTCCCTCCACCCGCAGCTGACGCGACTCGCCCGCGTAGTCAATGTTGAAGCCCTGCGGCAACATCTTCTTGGCTTCGGTCTCCAGAAAACTCAGTGCCTGATCGAGCGGGACCCCTGGCGGGATTACGCCCTGAATCCGCACTGCATTGAGCTGCTGGAATTTCTTTAGCTCGCGCGGCTCCGTGGTCGTCTTCAACGAAGCAAAGGTCGACAGCGGGACAAGTTTGTTATCCGCCCCTCTGACGTAGATCTGCGAAAGTTGTTCCGGCGTCAAGCGCTCGACGCGCTTGACCTGTGGAATCACTTTATAGCTCTGCCCCTGGATGCTGAACCGATTCACGTAGTTTCCACCGAGCATGGTGGAAAGATCCTTGCCAACCTGGCTCAGATCCACGCCTTCCGAGCGCAGTTTGTCACGGTCAAAGACAACCTCGGCCTGCGGCTGGTCAAACTTCAAGTCAGAGTCAGCGTAGATGAACATCCCGCTGGCAAATGCCTTTGCCACAAGCTGATTCGCGATCTGGACGAGCTGCTGCGGCTCAGCTGAGGAAGCGATCACGAAATCGACGGGAAAATTCCCGCCGCCCGGCAGCGGGGGTGGGGTTAGCGGAATTACGCGAACCCCGGCAATCTTCGATAAGGGCCCCGTCGACGCCACCAGCAGTTGCTGCGCGGTTCTCTTGCGCTGGCTCCAGGGTTTGGTCACCATGCCACCAAAGCCACCGTTGGGATCCATGATCTGAAAGACGCTCTCGCTTTCGGGGAAAGAGTGGTACACGTCATAGATCTGGGTCGAGAAGAGCTTGGTCTGATCAATGGTTGAGTTGGCCGATGCCTGCACGACACCGAAGACCACTCCCTGGTCTTCCGCCGGAGCCAGCTCGCGCTGCGAAAACATGTAGAAAGGAACGATCAGCAGCGCGACAATTACCCACACACCGAGAACTACCGGCCGGTATTGCAGCGTGCCCGTGAGGGTTCGCGCGTAGGCCCTGCGCACGCTCTCAAAACGACGATTGATCCAGCCGGAGAAACCCTTCTCAGTGTCCCCGGCACGCAGCAACTTCGAGCCCATCATGGGCGACAGAGTCAAGGCGACAATGCCGGAAACCACCACGGCGCCCGCCAGAGTAAACGCAAATTCGCGGAAGAGCGCGCCCGTCAATCCTCCCTGGATACCGACGGGGGCATACACCGCCGCGAGCGTGATGGTCATCGCGATGATCGGGCCCACCAGCTCACGGGCGGCGTCAATCGCTGCGCGGAAGGGGGTCTTGCCTTGGTGTAGATGTCGTTCTACGTTCTCCACCATGACGATGGCGTCGTCCACCACCAGTCCGACCGAAAGCACGATCGCCAGCAACGTCAGCAGGTTGATCGTAAATCCCGCCACCAGCATCAGGAAAACAGCGCCAATCAGCGAGATGGGAATCGCGACGATCGGGATCAGCACGGAGCGGAACGAGCCCAGGAAGAGGAAGATGACCACAATGACGATCAACAGGGTCTCGCTCAGCGTGCTCAAGACTTCCTTGATCGCGTCCTGAATATAGGCCGTGGAATCGTAAGGGATCCCCACCTTCATACCGGCCGGCAATTGCTCTCGAATCCCCGGAATCGCTTCTCGAACCTTTTGAATGACCTCGAGCGAGTTCGCCGTGGGCAGCACCCAGATACCCATGAAGGTGGCGGCCTCCCCGTTGAAGCGAACATCCTCGTCATAGGTTTCTGCGCCCAGCACCACGTCGGCAATCTCGCCTAAACGAACGATGGTGCTTTTGTCCTGCTTCACCACCAGCTGGCGAAATTCTTCCGCGGTGCGCAAATTGGTATTGGCTACCAGGTTCACCGAAACCATTGAGCCCTTGGTCCGCCCCAGGGCAGAAAGATAGTTGTTGTTCGCCAGCGCGTCCCACACCTGTGATGGGGAGATGCCGAGCGCTGCCATCTTCTCTGGCTTGAGCCACACGCGCATGGCAAAGGTGCGTTTGCCAAGAATATCGGCGCGCTGCACGCCGCTGATCGCGCTCAGCTTAGGCTGAACAACACGGGTCAGGTAATCGGTGATCTGGTTCTGATCCAGTTCGGAGGACGAAAACCCCAGGTAGATCGATGCAAATTGGTTATCGGCGGTTTGCAGCTCGATTACCGGCGCCTCGGCCTCCGGCGGCAAATCATTTCGGACCTGCGCCACCTTCGCCTGAATTTGAGTGAGCGCCGCGTTGGTATCGTAGTTGAGCTTGAGATGGACGGTGATCGTGCTCAGGCCCTGTGCGCTCGACGACTCCATGTAATCGATGCCGTCTGCGCTCGCGATCACTCGTTCCAGGGGAGTCGTGATGAATCCGCGCACCAGGTCAGCGTTGGCTCCGGTATAAACCGTGGTGACCTGCACCTCCGCGATATCGCTGCGCGGATACTGACGTACGCTCAGCGACCTGATGGCCTGAAGGCCCGCGATCAGAATCACCAGGTTCACGCAAATTGCGAGAACTGGCCGCTTAATAAAGAGGTCCGTAAACTTCACTAGTTGTCCTCAGGCCTGGGGTTCGGATTGTTTTCTGGTTGTACCTTATTGTTGACTGCCACCGCCGCGCCGTTGCGCAACTTGAACACTCCTGAGGTCACAACCTCGTCTCCTCGCTTGAGGCCGGAAATAACACCTACCTGGTCACCGCGCGAGCCCGCGACCTTCACGAATTGCTGGCGCACACCGCGGTAAGTATTTCCCTTGGGGTCCTTGAGATCCGTAACAATAAAGACTGAATCCCCAAACGGAGCGTAACTGATCGCCGATGCCGGCAGCGGAATCACCGTTTGCTGCGCTCCCACTCCCACCTCGACCTGAGAAAACATGCCGGGACGCAGCTTTCCTTCCGGATTGGCCAGGGTCGCTTGAATCTGAACGTTACGCGTAGCCTCATCGACCACCGAATCGATGGCGTTTACGCGTCCCGTGAACTCCAGGCCGGCAAGATTCTCGGTGGTGAGCCGCACGGAATGTCCTACTCGAATCTGACCAAGTACCTCCTGCGGGACACTGAAGTTCACATAAATCGGATTTAAGGATTGAAGCGGCACGATGGGGGCGCCCGCAGCCAGATACTGTCCCAGATTTACCTGACGGATGCCCAGCACCCCGGAGAAGGGAGCCTTGATGGTCTTGCGCTCGATGGTGGCCTTGATCTCGGCAACGTTCGCCTCGGTTTGCCTCTGATCGGCGGTAGCCTTGTCGTAATCCATCTTCGAGATCACGCCTGCTTTCGCCAGTTGCTCGTAGCGGGCATAGTTGATTTTCGCCAAATCCCGCTGCGCCTCATTCGCGGCCAGTTGGGCGCGTTCCTGGCGGGTGTCAAGTTCTACCAGCACCTCTCCCTCGCGGACCGCCTTACCAGACTCGAAGTTGATCCGATCTACAACCCCAGGCAGATCCGCACTCACAGTTACCCCATGCACCGCCACCATCGTCCCGACCACCTTGAGAGTAGTGGGCCAAGTATCCTGTTTCGCCACTATGGTCGTAATAGCTTCCGGCGGAGGCTGGAAGGTATTGGCCTTCACTGCCGCCTGAACCTGCCGCATCTTGAAATAACCAAGCCCCGTGAGCAGCGCCGCCGCCACGGTTAACATCAGGACCATCCTTTTGGCCATAAAACCTTCTGTACCCCACACAAACTTTGGACTGTCAGTGAGCAGCGAAGGTTGCGAAGACACGCCTCCAGACAAAGCTTTCTCTGGAGTGCTACGGTGGGACCCGCCTCAGCAAGGGTTCCGTAATCCTGCTGGACGCATCGCTACGCTACCCCTGACACCGATATCAGTCGGCCTGCCTCACCCAGACTCAAACGGTGTTTCTTATGGGATTCCTTATTTAGGAATAAAGATGAAAAATTTATCTCTTTTTTAGGTCTTGCCGCGCTGGCTCGGTCAAATCGAGGCCATTGAACTGAGGGGGTGGGCGTCAGCGTCTCGCCGGAAATTCCCATCCGATATTAATTTCTGGGACGAGCTTTTCTCACGCCGGATCCCGCGCGAGCCGCAAAGCACTCTTTCAACCGCCTTTCCTTAATTTAAAGTCCGTCGCGTCATCGACCGATGAAGGCAACGTACGTCCCGGAAGTTCCTCACTGACAATTCATTGCGTCGCTTTGTAGGAGCGAACCGAGACAAAAGCACCCGAGCGGGATAGCCCGGTAAGGTTTGGCAATGCTCCTGCTCGTGACGAAATTAGTTTCTTATGGAAAATGCCGAGATTATTAATGAGTTCTTAGTCGAGAGTTACGAGAATCTGGACCGGCTGGATCAGGATCTGATCGTTCTCGAAAAAAATCCTGGCAGCCGCGAGACTCTGGCCAGCATTTTTCGAACGATTCACACCATTAAGGGCACCTCCGGCTTCTTGGCCTTCCATCAACTCGAAGCTCTGACCCACATCGGTGAGAGTCTGCTGGCTCGATTGCGCGATGGCTTGCTCGCCTTGAATCCGGAGATTACAAGCGCGCTGCTGGCCATGGTAGATGCGGTTCGCCAGATGCTGGAAACCATCGAGACCACTGGAAACGAGGGCGAGCGGGACGACCGTGAACTGATCGCAGCCCTAAACCAAGTGCTCGAGCCCAAGCCGGAATCAGGTCCAGCTCCAGAGCCCGCGCCTGCAAAAACAGAAGAGCAGCCGGGGAATTCATCCCCGACGGTGCCGACCCTGGGGGACATTCTCATCAACCACGGCAAGGCCGAGCCCAGCGACGTTATCGAAGCCTTGACGCAGCAGAACGCGGGCGACCCGCGGCACGTAGGCGAGATTCTGGTAGCGAAGGGCGTGTTGAAGCCGCAGGACGTGGTGGACGCGCTCAAGGTGCAGCAACAGGCCCGCGGCCAAAGCGCTAGCGACAGCACCATCCGCGTGGACGTGGCCCAACTCGACCGCTTAATGAATCGGATGGGGGAATTGGTGTTGCTGCGCAACCAGATCGTGCAGTTTACCAACTCCAGCCAGGACAATGAGCTGCTGGGCACCAGCCAACGGTTGAATCTGCTTACCACCGAACTGCAGGAAAGCGTGATGAAGACCCGCATGCAGCCCATCGGCAACGTCTGGAGCAGGTTCCCGCGTACGATCCGGGATATTGCTGTGGCCTACGGCAAATTGGTCCGCATCGAGATGGAAGGCAAGGAGACGGAGCTGGACAAAACCATCATCGAGGCGATCAAGGATCCTCTCACGCATCTGGTGCGCAACGCGGTCGATCACGGTATTGAGCCCCCGGAAGTACGCCGGGCGGCGGGCAAGGATCCCGAAGGACGGCTGTTCTTGCGAGCCTTTCACGAGGGCGGGCAGGTCAATATCGAAATTACCGATGACGGCGCCGGCCTGGATTACGAGAAGATCCGCAATAAAGCGATCCAGAAGGCTTTGATCAACCCCGATCAGGCTACCCGGATGACGGAGCGCGAGATTACCAATCTGATTTTTCTTCCGGGTTTGTCGACGGCGGAAAAAGTCAGCAGTGTATCTGGTCGCGGCGTCGGCATGGACGTGGTGAAAACCAACATTGAAAAGATCGGTGGAACGGTAGACGTGCAATCCCGGCCCGGGCAGGGATCGACGGTGCGGATGAAGATCCCGCTCACGCTGGCCATTATTCCCGCTCTCATCGTAACCACCGCTGGCGACCGCTACGCCATTCCACAAGTCAGCCTGCTCGAGTTGGTGCGCCTCGAAGGGGAGCAGGCGCGCAACGGCCTGGAACTGGTCAATGGCGCTCCCGTATATCGTCTGCGGGGAAAACTGCTGCCCCTGGTCTACCTCAGGAAAGAACTGAAGGCGGAAATGGAAGTGGATCCGATAGCGGCGGCATCGGCTTCGGGGAAAGCGGACGCGCAGAGCGTCAGCATCGTGGTCTTGCGCGCCGATGACCGGCAATTCGGGCTGGTGGTTGACGAAATCAACGACACCGAAGAGATCGTGGTCAAGCCGCTCAGCAAACAGCTGAAAAGCATTAACACCTACGCCGGTGCCACCATCATGGGGGACGGCAAGGTTGCGCTCATCCTCGACGTGCTCGGCCTGGCGCAGCACGCCAGCGTGATTGGCGAGGTTCGCGACCGGGCCGTGGTGGAGTCGGAAGAAAAGCAGTCGCATGCTCTCGCCGGCGCCTGTCAGCGCGCTGCGGTGCTTCTGTTCCAGCATGGGGAGAGCGGAAGAATCGGGATTGATCTCTCGCTGGTGGCGCGGCTGGAAGAATTTCCGCGCGACGCCGTCGAAATCGCCGCCGACCAGGAAGTCGTGCAATACCGCGGCCACATCATGCCCCTGGTTCACGTTTCCGAAATTCTTCAGAGCAGCCGCCAGAAGAAGATCACCAACCAAGGCGAATCCCTGCAGGTAGTCGTCTATACCCACAACGGGCGCAGCGTAGGGCTGGTGGTGGACCGTATTCTCGACATCGTCGAAGAGTCCTTTGTGCTTCAGCCTCAGTCGGGGCGCAAGGGAATTTTGGGTTCGGCGGTCATTCAGAAGCGAGTGACCGACATTTTGGATCTGCCCGGCTTGATAGCCGCAGCGGCCAGCAGCCACTCTTATGCTGCGGCGCTGGCGTAAACCGAGGAAGGCATGGCGAACAACCAGCAATTCTGCACATTTTTCCTGCAAGACCAGTTCTTTGGCGTGCCCGTGCAACAGGTGCAGGAGGTGATCCGGTATCAGGAGATGACGCGCGTGCCGCTGGTCCCGGCGGTGATACGGGGGTTGATCAATCTGCGCGGGCAGATCGTTATGGCTATTGATCTGCGCCGGCGCTTCGGAATAGTGGACCGTCCGGAATCGTCGCTGCCCATGAACGTCGTGGTGCGCACGGAAGACGGTGCCGTCAGTTTCCTTGTCGATGAAATCGGAGACGTGCTGGAAGTCGACGAGCAGACCTTCGAGCGTCCTCCGGAAACATTGCAGGGACCGGCTCAGGACCTGGTACGGGGCGTGTACAAGCTTCAGGACCGGCTCATGTTGGTCCTGGACACGGAACGGGCGGTGGGGGATCGCGAGGGGGTGGTCCGGCAAATTCGCAGCAGAAATTCGGGCGCGACTAATTAAGGAGAAAGCAAATGGCAGCGACCTCGGTAGCAAGAAAATTGCACAAAGACGACAACGGAAACGACAGCGCAAGGAAGCTGGAGTGCTTCGTCAATTCCCGGCCTTACGTTGAGTTCGACGCTGACGGCCACTTCCTTATCAGTAATCAGCTCTTTCTTGACCTTGCCGGCTACACCATGGACGAGATCAAGGGCAAACCATACACCACAATTCTCGACGCGACGGCCGAATTGCAGCAGTTGTGGCGCAACCTGCAGCAGGGAGTTGGTCAGCACGGTTGTTACAAAGCGCGGCGCAAAGACGGCGGAAGGATCTGGCTCGACGCGGCCTATTACCCCATGTTGGATTCGCAGCGGCGGCTGTCGAAAGTGATGCAATTTTGCTGGGACGCCACGGCGCAAAGACTGCACGAAAATGACGTAGACGGGCAACTCGCGGCCATCTCCAAATCGCAAGCGGTGATTGAGTTCCAGATGGATGGCACCGTCATTACTGCCAACCAGAACTTCCTTCAGGTTCTGAGTTACACGCTCGAGGAGATCAAGGGCAAGCATCACAGCATGTTCGTGGAAGAAGCCTACCGTCATAGTCCCGAGTACAAAGAGTTCTGGGCCAAGTTGAATCGCGGCGAGTTCGTTGCTGACGAGTTCAAACGGCTGGGCAAAGGCGGCAAAGAGGTCTGGATCCAGGCGTCGTACAACCCCATCCTGGACGAGGCGGGTCGGCCTTTCAGAGTCGTGAAATATGCCACAGATGTCACCAGGCAGAAGCTGCAGAATGCTGACTACCAGGGGCAGATCGCGGCCATCAACAAGGCACAGGCGGTGATCGAGTTCCACATGGACGGCACGGTCATCACCGCCAATGAAAACTTCCTCAAGGCGCTCGGTTATACGCTCGAGGAGATCAAGGGCAAGCATCACAGCATGTTTGTGGAGGAGGAGTATCGACGCAGTGCCGACTATAAGGAATTCTGGGCGAAGCTGAATCGTGGGGAGTATCAGGCTGCGGAGTACAAGCGCATTGGCAAGGGCGGCAAAGAGGTTTGGATTCAGGCGTCGTACAACCCAATCTTCGATCTGAACAACCGTCCTTTTAAGGTCGTGAAATATGCCACTGACGTCACGCAACGGGTGAAAACGGCGAAGGAAGTCGAGCAGATTTCGCAGGGCCTGGCCAGTGCTTCCGAAGAACTCACCGCCACCAGCCAGCAGATGAGCGCGAACGCGGAAGAGACTTCGGCGCAAGCCAATGTGGTCTCGGCCAGCGCCGAGCAAGTGAACAAGAACCTGCAGACGGTCGCAACCGGCAGCGAAGAGATGAGTGCTAGCATCAAGGAAATCGCCAAGAATGCCCACGAGTCTGCCAAGGTTGCTACCAGCGCCGTGCGCGTAGCGGAGGAGACCAATCAGATCGTCACCAAGCTGGGCGATTCCTCCACGGAAATCGGGCAGGTGATCAAGGTCATCACTTCCATCGCACAACAGACGAACCTGCTGGCGCTGAATGCCACCATCGAGGCGGCTCGTGCGGGGGAGGCGGGGAAAGGCTTCGCGGTAGTGGCCAACGAAGTGAAAGAGCTGGCCAAGCAGACGGCCAAGGCCACCGAAGATATCAGCCGCAAGATCGAAGCCATTCAGGCCGATACCAAGAACGCGGTGGTGGCGATCAGCCAGATCAGCGAGGTGATCAAGCAGGTCAACGACATCTCCAACACCATCGCCAGCGCGGTGGAAGAACAGAATGCCACCACCAACGAGATGGCGCGCAATGTCGGGGAAGCCGCAAAGGGGTCAGGCGAGATCACCAAGAATATCGGGGGGGTCGCGGAAGCCGCCAAGAGCACCAGCCAGGGAGCCAACGACTCGCTGAAAGCGGCTCAGGCTCTGGCCAAGATGTCCAATGATTTGGGCGCCCTGGTCCGACAATTGAATTGTCAATAGCAAGCATGATCGGAACCCGGGTTTCCACTCACATGCGGTGGCGTGACTCCAGCGTCCATCGCCGCAGGAAGCCCCGGTCACACTATAGGACGCACTGACTTCATATTCGCCATGAAGGAGACGTATCCGATGGCCTCAATTGCGAAACCAACATTAGAGGTTCCACCGAGCATGCCGAAAGTTGCGAATCCCGCGCCACTGGGGCTCGCCGCTTTTGGAGTAACCACCGTAGTTTTATCGTGCATCAACGCAGGAGTCCTGCCAAAGGAGGCAATCCCGGCGGTAGTTCCTTTGGCGTTTGCCGTTGGCGGTTTAGCCCAGTTAATCACCGGAGCACTGGAATTCAAGAATGGGAACACGTTTGGAACGGTTGCATTCACCGCTTATGGGACCTTCTGGTGCTGGTACTCCCTGCTGATCTGGACCGTCGGGGCAGGCTGGCTCAAGCCACCCGCCGCCGTGGGAGTGGGTGCCACGTTGTTGATGTGGGGAGTGTTTTCCGGCTACATGTGGATTTGTACATTTAAGGCCAACAAAGGCGTCTTCCTTACATTCCTACTGCTGTGGATTACGTTCTTCCTGCTCGCGGCCGCCGACTTTGGATGGACGAGGGGAAAAACACTTGGCGGGGTGATGGGTCTGGCGACGGGTCTGGCTGCACTCTATGTTTCATTTGCCGAAATGGTGAACGGCACCTTCAGCAAAGAAGTATTGCCTTTGGGCAAGCCCATCATTAGCTAAGAAACTGGTGGTGCGCAGATCGCAGCCTGAGCCCGCCTGCGCACTGCCATCTGTTGGCTGCGCGTGCGGTGGCAGGTATGCAGACTCGAGTTCTGATCGTGGATGGTTCCGTAGTGGTCCGCAAGCTCTTGTGCGATGCCCTGGGAGGCAGTCCCGAACTCCAGGTGGCAGGAACCGCCTCCAGCGGCAGCATTGCTCTGGCCAAGATCCCTCAATTGAACCCCGACGTGATTACGCTAGACATCGAAATGCCGGGCCTGAACGGCATGGAGACTCTCAAGGAGATCCGCAAAAATTACCCCAAGCTGCCGGTCATCATGTTCAGCACATTAACGGAAAGAGGGGCTGCCATCACTCTCGAAGCCCTGTCGATGGGCGCTTCCGATTACGTTACTAAACCGAGCGACAGCGAAAGCCTGGCCAACGCAATGGAGCAGATCCGCTGCGAACTGTGCCGGAAGATTCTCGCCCTGGCCAAGCGCGAAGCCCATGCCGTCGCGGGACCTCGATCCACTTCCCCTGGCAGACGGCCAACTGCCACCAGCCGGATCGAGATTCTCGCCATTGGGAGTTCGACTGGCGGCCCCAACGCACTCGCCGAGGTGATTCCCCGGCTGCCTGAGAATCTGCCGGTGCCGGCGGTGGTGGTGCAGCACATGCCCCCGCTGTTTACCCGCCTGCTGGCAGAACGATTGAATGCACGATCGCGGATTCCGGTGCGGGAGGCGGAAGCGGGACGGCAGCTGGAAGCTGGGCAGGTCTGGATCGCGCCGGGTGATTTCCATATGACCGTGGTCCGCAAGGGGCTGAAGAGTGTTTTGGAACTAAACCAGGACCCACCGGAAAACTCCTGCCGCCCCGCCGTCGATGTCCTGTTTCGCTCTGTGGCCCGCAGCTATGGCCCAGGTGTGCTTGCCGTAGTCATGACCGGCATGGGCTCCGATGGCGCCCGTGGAGCCACCCATATCCGCGAAGCCGGCGGGCAAGTCTTGGTGCAGGATGAAGCTTCCTCGGTCGTCTGGGGCATGCCCGGAGCGGTGGTGAGTTTGCAATGCGTGGACAAGATCTGTCCCTTAGCGGAGCTCGGTCAAGAGATCGTGCGGCGCGTCTCTGCAGGCAGGGCAAAAGGCTTGCTGGCGCACCCGATCGTGCGAACGTAA
>DASPRM010000003.1 GCA_035624455.1 Terriglobales bacterium | reverse complement strand
TGACCTCCAGACTCACTTGCAGTTAAAGAAGAAGCGCTGGTCAACTTCCATAAGGTTCCGAAAAGTCTCAATGATAGCCATGCAAGGAATGGAGCGGGAGACCGGGATCGAACCGGCGACATCCAGCTTGGGAAGCTGGCGTTCTACCGCTGAACTACTCCCGCCCACACAGCAGCGCAAGTAAGGTTAACACTCCGCTCCAGAAAACTGAAGCCATCCTCAGGGAGGGTGGCTTCAGCGGTTCGAAATCAAGCAAGTTCAAATACTAGAGTACCTTCTCTCCGCAACTGCAGGAGCCTTTCCCACTTCCCAGGAACAGCACAAATGAGCAAGCCTGGCCCAGGAAGGAGAGTTCATCCTGCTGCAGGGGCGCATTGAGGAACTCATCCTCGGTGGTCACCAGAGCAGGGCCGCCGGGCCACTGCAAGTGCGTTGCCCAGGCGCGGATATCGGGTACCGGCACCGGGCTCGTAGGATCACAATTCGCCTGATTGTCGGAAACGATTTTGATGACGCCATCGGTTGGCGGAGGCCAGCCCTGCAGCGGGTTGCTGGTCAGATCATTGTTGACCGACAGGGTCAGCAGAGCATTCGCCGAGAACTTGCAGGCGCAGCATTCAATCATTTCCTGGTTGGCATCGAAAACGTAGATGTCGGCGCACACATTTCCGTGGGTTCCGCTGAGCGGAGATCCTTGCTCACCGGGGTTGATGATGCGGACGGTTTGATCCATTGCTCCTTGAGTATGAGCACGGTTGGAGTAGTAGTTAACCCAGTACACGTCGCTGATCTGCGCCATTACGAACGACGAACAGGCAAGCAGCAGAACCAGCATCGCGGCGGAAATTGCTTTTCGCATTGGGGATCCTCCTCGTTGCTTTCTAGCCATGCGATCGGCCTGAAAGGCTAATTGCTCGCAAGCCTACAACCGGGTTCGCACTTTGATAATTCTCCCGAGGAGCTAGCCACGGGGACTAACCGGGAATCACTTAGCCGGATGGACTACCCCAAAAGCTTAAGAATATGACGGAACTGGTGTCACGTTCGGCGCCCTGGGAGGCAAAAGGCTAGCGCCAGAAGCGGTCTGCCCGCTGGGGATTGTCACTGCGCGCTCAGTTCTTAGCTGATCGCCTCTGAGATCCTGCATGCTGTTCGGGCGAGGATGGATAGCAAACCGCGCTGAAGGGCTAACCACGCTCGACTTTTGGAATCGCGACGTGGTTGGGTCCTCCAGCGCGAACCAATGAGTTGAATCAGGGGGGAGGATCATTTCCGCATGGCCTTCGCCCTGTCTCCAACTTCGTCGGCACATTCATTCAAATCATAAAATCTTGCGCAAGGCAAGCCATTTGTATTTCGAGTAGAGGCTGCATTTGTATTGTGCTTAGACCTGACTCCGATAAATCGCATACTGCTGGTCGCCTTCCACCCGCCTGAACCGGGAATACTTCTGCAATAAGTGCTCCAACACCGGGTTGTGATAAACGATCCATGCCGGCCGTGGCTTGGTCTCAAGTGATTTCACAAAATTTCGGACAACCGCATTCAGCGCCGGCTCCGGCAGTGGGTTAAACAGGAAAAGCACGATGGGCTCCAGGGGAAACTGTAACTCGCGCGCGTCCCCGCATATCGGATCGATGGCAAAGCATCTTTGCGTGGGACTCTTGTACTGGCTTAGGTTGGCTCGCGCGATTTCATTCAACGAAGGCAATAGCTCAACGCCCAGAATCTGTCGAAACGGATAATCCGCTGCCATCAGCAGCGCTCTTCCCTTGCCTGAGCCGATGTCGACAAAAACGAAATCGCTGAAATTCACTGGCAACTTGCCCACAGTCTGACGAAACAGATTGGGATCGCAAGGCTGATATTCTATTCCGCTGAAAGCGCCCGCCAGCCGAGCCTTCCAGTTCACTGTGGCCGAGGTTGTGTCCACCCGATGGTCCCAGTCGTACTCGATATCGCCGTAACGCAGCCGCCTGCGTTCGGGCAAGGACTCGCGCAGGAACTCTGAAATATCCATCCACAGATGGCGCCCGGCCCGCAGCCATCCATTGCGGGCGGCATCCTCGCGCAACCTGAGCACTAATATTTCGAACAGCCGTGCAGGCTGTCTCCCAAGATCCACTCCTGCATGGTAATGGATCGCCGTTTGTGATCTAGACTAGTGACATGTTGAAAGTTGAACGCTGGAATGAAGCGGTGGATGGGCCCTTCAGTGAACAGGCTCTGCAGGCCAAGCTCGAGGCCATGGGCTATCGAGTCACCACCTATGTCTATCCCCCCGGCACCTACTTTGGCCCGCACACACACGATCTCGACAAAATCGACGCTGTGGTGAAGGGGCGATTCCGCATCAGCACGGGCAAAGACTCAGCGGTGCTACAGAGCGGCGAGTGGATTTTTGTAGCCCGGGGCGCAGAGCACTCCGCCGAGGTGGTGGGACTGGAAACAGTGGTGAGCCTCGATGCGCTCAGGGTCCGTTAGCAGGCTCCTGAGCGGCCATCACGAAACCAGGTTGTGCGGCGCGAATCCTCTCAACTTCTCACCCGGCTATTTCGGATTTCACATCGCCGACTCTCCTGTAAATTATTCCCATGCCGGATCGCCAGCGCCTTCATGCCCTTGTGCTGGTTGTGCTAATTGGCCTGGGCTGCAATAAACCGCCCTCGAGTCTTACAGGCGATCACTCGACGTGGATGCCATCCGGCACTGCCAAGCCCTCGGTCTCCCGCAATCGTCACGATCTGAGCATTGACGAGGCGCGCGGTGGCCATACCCTCAAACGCCATGTCGGCCGCACCGACGACGAACTTCGAGACCGCCTGGCCCGCGAGCCGATCACTGCCGCTTCCACTTACACTGATCGCGCTGCTGCAGAATCATCGGTGGGCGAGGCTCTGGCGGCTGATCGCGACCGCGTTGAACGCTGGCTGCGGCGCTCGGGTGGTCATCCAAATCTGGTGCTTGATTATGACGGTGACCCCCAGCATCCTATCGGAAGCGTGTTGAACCGAGGCGCGGCCACGTCAGTTCCTTGCTCGCACGCCGTGGTGGTACTGAGGTGGGCGGGACCTGATGACTACTATGTTCTGACCAGCTATCCGGAGTGCCGATCATGAAGCGCCGAGGTCCCGCCCAGACTTCACGACCACTGAATCCAGCCGACTATCCACATCTCAGCGAGTTTCTTCGCGGCTACCTGAACCAGGATGTGTTGCTTGAATATGGCAGTCCGACAGCAGCTGCCACAGCCTTTCGCCGTGATGCCGATGCCTCTCAGCTCCGCGCTCTTCAGGATGAGCTCAAGCGTTTTGAGAACGCGGTCCAAACCATGTCCCTGGAAGAGATGAATGCTCTGTTGTCGCAGCTCGGCAGCTCGTGGATTTTTCAGTCGCGGGATGAATTTCGCAGCCTGTCTCGAACTCTCCTCAAGAAATCGCCGCAGCAATTACCAGGCGGGTTCGGGCTTTGATCCCCGAGCGTACCTTCAGCTACACTCTCATTTCGCTCGGGGGAAACTCCACTTGACCTCTTCGACCATGCGCTTCACCTCTATTTTGGCGCCGACGTTGATGCTTGGAATTGCCTTTTGCCTACTGTTTGCTTCGGGTGATCTATTTGCCGCCTCACATGCCAGGCCTGCGCCAGATCCTCGTCTGGATAAAGCCTACCGGTTTGAGCGTGATGGCTGGATCTACCTGCACCTCGAAGGCACATCCGGGCAGATCGGCTTTCAGCACGGCTTCTTGCTCGCCCCGGAAATTCAGGATGCCTTTGAAGCCGTGAAATATGAGGACACTTATCGCACCAAGCGCGACTGGAAATTCTTTCGCCGCACTGCGGAGGAGATGTTATGGCCCCACATTGATGCGGAATATCAGGAGGAACTGACCGGTATCGCCGCCGGACTGAAGGCGCGAAGTATTCCCATGGATGTGTGGGATGTGGTTGCTCTTAATGCCTTCGAAGAGGTCCCCGACTATTACATTCCCTGGCTCAATCGCCAAGAGAAGCTGGCCAACGCTCCTCGCCTGGTGAGTCCCGGAAATTGCAGCGCATTCGTCGCCACGGGCAGCTACACGCGCGGCGGAAAAATCGTGATGGCGCATAACAACTGGACCGGAATGGTTACAGGCGCACGCTGGCGCGTCGTCTTCGACATTGTTCCTGCAAAGGGCTACCGCATCCTGATGGACGGTTTCCCAGGAGTAATCACCAGCGATGATGACTTTGGCGTGAACTCCGCCGGAATCATGATCACCGAGACCACCATCACCCAATTCAACGGCTGGAATCCCGATGGCAAGCCCGAGTTCATGCGCGCGCGCAAAGCCCTGCAATACGCCACCTCGATCGATGACTACACCAAGATCATGGTGGAGGGAAACAACGGCGGCTATGCTAATGATTGGCTGATCGCGGATCGCAAGACCGGCGAAATCGCTCAACTGGAGCTGGGGTTGAAGCACTGGAAGCTGTGGCGTACCAGGGACGGGTACTTTGCCGGATCGAATTGGGCGCGTGATCCCGAAGTCATCAAGGAGGAAACCAACTTCGATCCCGACAATCCGGCCAGTTCGCCCAATGCCAGAAGGGCGCGCTGGGAGGAACTCATCGCGCAGAACAAGGGAAAAATCGACGTCCCCCTGGCGCAGCAATTTCTCGCTGATCATCAAGACACATTCGAGAAGAAAGAGGAAGCCAACGAGCGCACGCTCTGCGGACACAGCGAGAGTTCTCCGCGCGGCGTTCCTGAATGGGAGTGGGAAGCCTATCACCCGGGTGGAGCGGTTCAGGGCAAAGCCATGGATTCTGAGATGGCCGGCAAAATGAGTTTCACCGCCCGCCGCGGGCACCCCTGCGGAAAGGACTTCCTGGCGGCAGAATTTTTGAAAGAGCATCCAGAATTCTCCTGGCAGAAATCCATACTTATCGATATGAAGTCCGGCCCGTGGACCGAATTCAAGGCGGGAGAAACCAGGTAGGTCAGATGCTCTTTTACAACAGCTGAATCTTCAGATCATTGCCGACTCTCGCGACGGGCATTTTGATATAGACTCCGCCCGCTACATGAACAGACGCGACTTCCTGACGCTCTCTGCCAGCCTCTCCGCGACGAGCTCTCTCCTGGACTGGAATCGTTTGCATGCTTCTGTTCAAAACCAGCTAAGGCAGGCGAGCGCCGGCAGAACCTTCGACGTCATCGTTCTCGGCGCCGGCTCGATGGGGTCAGCTACCTGCTGTTTCCTCGCCCAGCGAGGACACCGTGTACTGGGGCTGGAGCAATTCGACATCCCGCACGAGCTGGGATCTCATCTCGGTCAAAGCCGTATCATCCGAAAAGCCTACTTCGAACATCCCGATTACGTCCCCCTGCTTGACCGCGCTTACCGGAACTGGAAGGTTCTGGAGGAAACGACCGGGTTTCAGGTCTACTTCAAAACCGGTCTTGTCTACTTCGGCAAGCCTAGCGACGCCGTCATGAAGGGCATTCATGAATCGGCCAACAAATACAACATCGAAGTCAGAACACTCTCTGCAGGCGAAACTGCCCGAAAGTATCCTCAATTCAGGTTGCCTCCGGCGTATGAGCGCCTAGAGGAGCCAGACGCAGGATTCGTGACTCCCGAGCGATCGATTCTTCTCTTCACCGAACAGGCCCTTCGTCACCGGGCAACTATTCTTACGAAGACGAAGGTTCTCGACTGGTCGCGCGATTCCAGCGGAGTCCTTGTCCGCACAGACCGAGGCGAGTTCTCATCGAAGAAGCTGGTGATCACGGCCGGACCCTGGGCGGGAAAAATGATTCCCGGGATGTCATCCAAACTGCGAGTCACTCGGCAGGTACTGGCCTGGATGAAGCCAAAGAAATGGGAGCCGTTCGTGCTAGGGCAGTTTCCCTGCTGGATGGTGGACGAGTACTATGGATTTCCTGTGTTGCCGGTGGGCGCCTTTGGAGCACCTATCGGGCTGAAGGTCGCGAGACATCATCTCGGTGACATCTCCGATCCCGATCAGCTCAATCGCGTGCCGAACGCTGCCGACGAAAAGGAACTGGTCGAGGCAATGAACACGTTCGTCCCAGATGCCTATGGGGAAACCCACGTCATGAAAGTGTGCATGTATACGAACACGCCGGATCAGAATTTCATCCTCGACTACCTTCCGCAGTTCGAGAAAGACGTGGCCATCGCGGCAGGATTTTCCGGGCACGGATTCAAGTTTTCTTCAGTGGTGGGGGAGATCATGGCGGATTTGGCCATGAACGGTGGAACCTCATTGCCGATTGGATTCCTGAGCGCTGGTCGCTTCCGCTGAAATCGATCACATCGTGCGGGACAGGGTTTCGTCGCCTTCTGCGCGGCACTCGCCTGAATAACAAAGCTGTAAAACCGTGCAATCGTCGTTCAGTGGCACTCCGGCGCAGAACTCTGTCAGCGAGCCCAACACATCCTCCACACCTCGTGATTTCGGAAAAAGGCTCAGGAGGCGATCGCTGGTGAAGAACTCACCCGCAGGGTTTTCCGCTTCCGTCACCCCATCGGTTACCACCACCAGCCGGTCTTCGGAATGGAGTTGCGCATTCGCGCCTTCGAACGTGGCGAACTCCACCAGTCCCACTGGCAGATTCGAGTTTGGCAACTCGATCACCTCGCCTCCCGACATCAGCAGCGGACGCACATGCCCGCAGTTGATGTATTCCATCTGGCCGGCGCTGGTCAGGCGTGCAATAAATAACGTGGCGTATTTCTCGCCCATGATCTTGTCGCAGATGAAACGATTGGCCGCGCTTACCAGATCCTGGAGAGGAATATCCTGCATCAGCTGTGCGTACAACATGCCCTGCAGAATGGATGCCAGGAGCGCGGCAGAGATTCCCTTCCCGCTAACGTCGGCCACTACGACCGAAAGCGCTTCATCCGTCTTGATCACATCGAAGAAATCTCCTCCCACGTCCTTCGAAGGAATGTTCTTGGCCTCAACGCGCGCATACGAAACTTCGGGAATGGTCACGCGCATCAGCCGCTGCTGGATGGATGCGGCAATCCCCAACTCCTGCTGGTAACGCTTCGCTGATTCTTCCGCCTGCACCAGATAGGCGTTTTCCAGCAGGCCCGCTGCCTCACTGGCAATCGTGCGCAGGATGTCATTGCTCACTGCCGAGAGCTTGCCTGCCAGGAACTTGCTGTCTAAATACAGGACTCCGCGAAGCTCAGCCTCATCTCCACCGGTGGCGCCCCCCTTTTCTTGTACCTGGGTTTTGCGCAGGGGAATACAGATGATGGTCCGCAGGTTGTGCGCCACGATGCTCTCGCGCGCTGAGATTTTGCCAAACGCTTCCGTATCCGTGAGCAGAAATTCTTTGTTCGTGCTGGCCGCTTCGTTCAGTACAGAGCGTGAAATCGTGCTGTCATCCATCAGCGGCTCGCCTTTGGAGTTCCGCCCCACCGCCAGCTTCAAGCTGCCCTCGGGATCCCGTAGAAAAACATATCCGCGCTCAGCTTTGGTCAGGCGCAACGTCGCATCAATCAAGGTCACGAGGATTTCGTCCAGAACGGACGTGGTGTTCAGCTTGCGCGCCGCTTCCAGGAACAGCGTCAGGGTCTCCAGATCGGAGGTGCCGGTCGTGGAGGGTTTCCAAACGGAAAGCTGGCTGAGGAACTGGCGGGCCTGGCTCTGGTTGGCGCGGTCGGGATCGAACAACAGAAACGCCTCGCCGCGCACTCCAAACTCCACGCGGTCATTTCGCTGGAGGCGATGGCGGTCGATCTTCAGGCCATTTACGTAAGTGCCGTGCTTGCTGTTTTGATCGACTACGTAGAACCCGTCACTGTCCCACTGAATCAGAGCATGCTCCCGCGAAACTCGCGGGTCCGGGATGACCAGATCGTTTTCCGTTTTGCGTCCAATCGAAAATGGGCAGTGCTGCAGAGCAATGCGTCGTTCTTCGGTGCCCTGGACAAAGATCAGGGAGGGGAACACGGACGATCCCGCGATCGTCTCGCCTCCGGTTCCTGCACCGCCGAAAGACATACTGGTCCTCGTGGTTAGCCGCTGACTATCGCACGCGGCTTACTCCCTCATCTGTAGGGCAGACTTCGGAAGATGTTGGAAATACAGGGTATCGCGAGCTAGCAGCCATTTCAACCGCTGATGTCATTTTGATTACGTCCGGTAGTCGGCGTTGATTCTCACGTACTCCGCAGTCAAATCGCAGGTCAGGAAGCTTACTGAAGCCCTTCCTCGCCCCAGGTGAACCCGAATTTCGACCTCGGGACGCGAAAGATACTCATGGACAGCATTTTCGTCAAACTCAGCTACGACTCCGTGTTTACAAACGAACTGCTTGCCGAATGCGATAGAAACCCTGCCAGGATCGATGGAGATGCCGCTGCGCCCCACCGCGGCCAGAATGCGCCCCCAATTAGGATCGGCGCCTGCCCATGCGGTCTTCACCAGCGGCGACGTCGCGATCACCCGCGCCACTTGGTCCGCTTCCGGCTCATTTCGCGCTCCTTCTATATGCAGACGAACGAGGTGCTGCACACCCTCACCGTCTTTGACGATCTGTTCGGCAAGCGACGCACAAACGCGCCCAAGAGCATCTGCGAACCGCTTCCTTACGGGTGGACTGCTCAGTCTGAGCCCGCTCTTGCCGCTCGCCATCAGCAGTGTGGTGTCGTTCGTGGACGTGTCTCCATCGATGCTGATGCGGTTCAACGTACGGTCTGCCACTGTCTTCAGCATTGATTTCAACTGGAGTGGCGTCCCTTCCGCGTCTGTAAATAGATACGCCAGCATCGTCGCCATATTCGGGTGGATCATGCCGGCTCCCTTGGCACAGCCAAAGATCGTCGCGCGCTTCGATCCCGCCACCACTGTGGCGCATGCTATTTTTGGCCGCGTATCGGTCGTCATAATCGCGCGCACGAAACGACAAGCCGCCTCCGGAGTCGAGGAACTCGACTGCAGAAGCGCAGGCAAGCCAGAGGTGACTTTATCGAGCGGAAATGGGACCCCAATTACCCCAGTCGAGGATGGAAGAACCTCTGCAGTTGGAATTGCTAGCGCTTTCGCCAACTGCGTGCAGCTCTGACGACAGGCTTCAAGACCGGGGCGCCCCGTCGCGCAATTCGCGTTCCCGGAGTTCACCAATACCGCCCGCAGCCTGCCGCGGCTTGCCTGCAGATGTTTTCTTCCCACTATGACGGGAGCAGCAACCACCAGGTTCCTGGTGAACAGCGCCGCTGCAGAGGCCCCGTCGCGCGCCAACGCCAGCGCCAGGTCCGGATTGCCGCTGGCCTTAATGCCGCACGTTATCGCGTTGAACTCGAAACCCGCTGGAACCTCAATCTGGCTGGCGAGAGACTCGGTCATTTCCTAGAGAACCCGGAGCGGGCTCCGATAGGCAGGTTCGCGCGCAATGTCCGGCATCCCCTCTCCCGCATATACCATGGCGATTTCGTCGCAACAGTTGAGTCGCGGGCAGCCCACGCAGTCCTTCATCACTTTTTCAGGCAACGTATTGACGTCCACCTGAGTAAAACCCAAGCGGTCGAAAAATCCAGGAGATCGCGTCAAACAAAAAACCCGGCCTACGCTATGCAGCTTGGCTTCTTCTATCAGCGAGGCGACCAGCGCCTTACCTGCTGAGCGGCCTTGAGACTCGCGATCTACCGCCACCGACCGCACCTCCGCCAGATGGAGTCCGTAAATATGGAGAGCGGCACAGCCGATAATGCGGCCGTCATCGTCCTCGACGACAGTGAAGTCGCGCACGTTCTCGCAAATCTCCGGCAGCGTGCGCGGCAATAACGTGCCGTCGCCGGAGTACTGCGCGATCAGATCGTGGATCACTACCGCATCCGGCAGCAGTGCCTTACGCGTGTACAACCTGTTCCTCCCTCATTGTCCGCAAGCGGGTCCACGCAGCGGCGATCGCTTCCTGCACGCGCGCAGGCGCGGTTCCCCCTTCGGACTGGTGATTTCGCAATACGCTTTCTGTGTCCAGGCAGCTGAAAAAATCCTGATCGAACTCGGGCCGAATGCGCTTGAGTTCTTCCAGACTCAGGCTATCCAGTTCGCACCCCAGATCCAGACAACGCCGCACTGCCTGGCCAATAGCTTCATGTGCACGCCGGAATGGCACGCCCTGACGGACAAGGTAATTTGCCGCTTCCATCGCATTCATAAACCCGGATGCAGCTGCTTTCTGCATCTTCGTAGTATCAAATGAAACCGCTGTCATCAGCTTCTTTGCCATTGTGAGTGATGAACTGGTGGCCTCGCTCGCGTCAAACAACGGCAACTGCAGCTCCTGCATGTCTTTGTTATAAGCCAGCGGCAATCCTTTCATTCCCACGGCTGCGGCCAGCCCGGCGCCCATGACTCGCCCCGCCTTGGCGCGCAGCAATTCGGTCGCGTCCGGATTCTTCTTCTGCGGCATGGCGCTGCTGCCCGTCGACAGACTCTCCGGCAGAATCACAAACCCGAACTCTGCGGTTGAGAATATCGTGATCTCCTCTGCCAGCCGGCTCAAGTGCACAGCCAGGATCACCAGCGCGTTGAGATACTCGATCTCAAAATCGCGATCGCTGGTGGCATCCATGCTGTTGGCGGATACACCATCAAATCCCAGTTCGCGGGCGATGTGTCGCCGATCGAGATTCAGACCCGTTCCTGCCACCGCTCCTGAGCCCAGAGGCAGCACGTTCACTCGCCTACGGCAGTCCGCCAACCGCTCAACATCGCGGAAGAACATTTCCACGTACGCAAGCAGCCAATGCGCCGCCAAGACGGGCTCTGCTTTTTGCAGATGCGTGTATGCCGGCATGGCCGCAGTGCCCAGTGGCTCAGCCCGCGACAGAAGAGTCTCCACCAGTTCCAACAATTCCGACCGCATGCTATCGATCTGCTCTCGTGCGTAAAGTCTCAGATCGGTGGCAATCTGCTCATTTCGGCTTCGTCCGCTGTGCAGCTTATATGCGGTTTCCCCGATCAGCTCCGTCAGTCGCTGCTCCACAAAATGGTGGATGTCCTCTGCATCCGCATCGTCTAAAACCGACGGATCGGCATTGCAATTGAAGCCGATCTGCTCCAAGGCATGCAGAATCTGACCAAGCTCTTGATCGTTCAGCACCCGCGCCTTCACCAACGCCTTGGCATAGGCTCCGCTCGCCGCCAGTTCCTGCGGCAGCAGCCGCCGGTCAAAAGCGAACGACCGCTGCCACTGATCGAACTCCGGGTCGAGCGGTTCCCGGAACCGCCCCGACCACATCTTCATCGTCTTGCCTCCAGAACGGTTTCCGGCTTCTTCTCCGTGCCCTCCAGTTGCTGGCGCAGCCAGGCTTGCGAACGCGCCGGCAGGCCGAGAATGCGAATGAAGCCCTCCGCATCCTTCTGGTCATATCCATCGCCCATGGTGAACGAAGCGATGTCTGTCCGATACAGCGAAAATGGCGAAGTCCGGGACACGACCTGAACGTTGCCCTTGTACAACGACAGCTTCACCGTGCCCGTGAGGTTCTTTTGCGTGGTCGAAATGAAAGCGTCCAAGGCTTCGCGCAAAGGCGTAAACCACAGCCCGTAGTACACCAGTTCCGCATATTTCAACGCGCTCTGCTGCTTGAAATGCAGCAAGTCGCGGTCCAGGCACAGAGCTTCCAGTTCGCGCTGTGCGCTCACCAGCAGAGTCCCGCCAGGAGTTTCGTAGCATCCTCGAGATTTGATCCCGACGAAGCGGTTCTCTACCAGATCCACACGCCCGATGGCGTTGCGCCCGCCGATTTCATTCAGCTTCTCCACCAGAGCCACAGGATCCAGACGAACCCCATTCACTGCCACCGGCGTGCCGGCCTCGAACTCCAGTGTGACTGTCTCCTCCTGCTCCGGCGCCTGTTTCGGAGATACTGTCATCTGCCACGTGCTCTCCAGCGGCGCGTTCGCCGGATCCTCCAACTCCCCACCCTCGTGGCTCAGGTGCCAAAGATTCCGGTCGCGGCTGTGGATTTTTTCCCGGCTGACGGAGATCGGAATATTGCGCTGCTCTGCGTAATCAATGGCGTCTTCCCGCGACTTGATGGTCCATTCCCGCCAGGGGGCAATGATCTTCAGCTGCGGCGCCAGCGCCTGGAACGTGAGCTCAAACCGAACCTGATCGTTGCCTTTACCCGTGCATCCGTGGGCTACCGCGGTTGCGCCTTCGCGCAGGGCGACCTCCACCTGCCGCTTGGCAATCGGCGGCCGCGCCAGCGAAGTACCTAAGAGATACTTGTGCTCGTATATCGCGCCAGCGCGCAGCGTAGGAAACACGTAGTCGGAGATGAACTCTTGACGCAGGTCTTCTATCGTGACCTTGCTGGCGCCGGTCTTCAGAGCCTTCTCGGCGATGGCGTTCATGTCCTCGCCCTGGCCTACGTCTCCTACCATGGCGATCACTTCGCACCCGTAGTTCTCGATCAGCCAGGGAATGATGATCGAAGTATCGAGACCTCCGGAATAAGCAAGCACTACTTTTTCAGGCATTCGCACTCCATGAATTTCCAAGCAACAGCATGAGAATAGATTTCTGTACATGCAGGCGGTTTTCCGCCTGGTCAAAGACAATCGACTGTTCCGAGTCGATCACCTGGTCCACTACTTCTTCTCCTCGGTGCGCTGGCAGACAGTGCATGAACAGCGCACCGGGCTTTGCGCAGCTCATCAGCTTCGAGTTCACCTGATACGGGAGGAACACGCCGCGCCTTTCTTCCCCTTCCGACTCCTGCCCCATGCTTGTCCAGACGTCGGTGTAAACCGCCTCCGCTTCCGCCACGGCAGCAGTCGGATCGTCTACGATCTCGATCCGCGCTCCGGTTTCGTTGGCTAAATCGTAGGCGGCTTGAATCACCTCCGCTGCCGGCTCGTAACCAGCCGGGCAGGCAACTGTGATTGCGCTTCCGGTGGCGGCGGCCGTCAACAGAAGTGAATGCGCCACGTTGTTGCCATCGCCGACGTAAGCAAGCTTAACTTTTCGCAGATCACCAAAATGATCTTTCAGCGTGAAAAAGTCGGCGAGCGCCTGGCAGGGATGCTCCCAATCACTCAGTGCGTTGACCACCGGCACCGATGCATGCTCAGCCATCTCGCAAACGGTCTTGTGTTCGAATGTCCGCAGCACGATGCCATCTACCCAGCGCTCCAGATTGTGCGCGATGTCCGCCAGCGATTCGCGCGCATCAATACGCGCTTCCTGCTGGTCAACAAATGTCGCATCGCCGCCCAACGCTTTCATCGCGACCTCAAACGTAATGCGCGTGCGCAGCGACGGCTTCTCGAACATCAGCACGATGTGCTTGCCCTCCAGCGTCCGCGAAAATTCACGCCGATGCTTCTTCACCATCCCGGTCAACTCCAGGATTCCTTCGATCTCCGAAGGCGCAAGATCCCGGATCGATATCAAATCGGGCGTCGAAAGCCCGAACGAAGCCTGGGCCTTTTTTAGCGTTGCCTTCGCCAGCGCTGGCTTGGCATAAGCCGTTTTACTTAGCATTCTTTTTCTCCACCTGGCCGAAAACTGCCTCCAATACTTCTACAGCGTGATCGATCTGCTGCCTGGTAATGATGAACGGCGGCAGGAAGCGCAAGACTTTGTCGTTAGTGCGGTTGAGAATCACTCCGTGCGACATCGCTTGCTTCACAATCGCCTTGGCACGGTCGACCTTGTCCACTTCGACACCGATCATCAATCCGGCGCCACGAACCTGACGCACAAACTTGTGCTTGGCCTTCAATTCTTCAAGACGGCTTCGGAAATACGTCCCCACCTCAGAGTTGTGCGCCAGCAGACTCTCTTTTTCGATCGTCTCCAGGACCTTGAGCGCGACTGCACAAGTCAGCGGCCCGCCGCCGAACGTGGTGCCATGCATTCCCGGATGAATCGCCGATGCAACCTGCTCGCTCACCAGAATCGCGCCCAGGGGCAGACCGTTGCCCAGCGGCTTCGCTACGGTCGCTATGTCTGGAACGATGTCGTACATCTGGTAAGCGAACCAATTTCCGGTGCGCCCCAGTCCGCTCTGAATCTCATCCGCAATCAGCAAAGCTCCGCTGTTCTTTGTTGCCTCGCGTACGTGCTGCACGAACCCAGGATCCATCAGGCGAATGCCGCCTTCTCCCTGAATCACTTCCAACACGACCGCGCAAACGCTGGCATCGAGCTTCTTGTCAAAATCCGCTGCATTGTTCGATTTCACGAAGCGAACGCCCGGCATCAGCGGAGCAAACGGCGCCCGATATTTCTTGGTCGAGGTAATTGAAACCGAGCCATACGTGCGGCCGTGAAACGAATTATCAAAAGCCAAAATCCGCCACTTGGGACGTTTACTGTCCGGCTGCTGCGAGCGGGCGTATGCGCGAGCCAGCTTCAGCGAACCTTCCACCGCCTCGGTACCGCTGTTGCAGAAGAAGGCGCGGCTCAGTCCCGAAATTTTCGTCAGCTTCTGCGCCAGCTCTGACTGAAACTCGTGATAGAACAAATTCGAAGTGTGCAGCAACCGTTCTGCCTGCTGCGCAATCGTCTCCGTAACCGCCGCATGGGCATGCCCCAGCGCCGTCACGCCAATACCGCTCAGCAGGTCCAGATACTCCTTGCCCGTCGCGTCGTACAAGTAGCACCCGCGTCCATGTGTCAGCAGAATTGGATTCCGCTCATATGTCTGCAGCAGCCGTTCCGATTCCAACTGCTGCACGGTCCCGAGTTCCAAAGCTTCCATTACGCTCATGCCGCCACCACTTCCGTTCCAAACTCGATTTTCTTCAAATAAAACTCCGAGAGTGCATCCGCTTTATCCGCGGGAAAAATCCGCACGCGCCCGACCCCGCCGGTCAAAGCTTTCTTGCACGCTTCCAGCTTGGGCAGCATTCCACCCTTGATCACGGACGAGTTCACCAGCGTCGGTACGTCTTTCAGCTCGAGCTGCCGAATCGGAGCCCCACTCGCATCCAGCACGCCGGGAACTTCGGTCAGGAAGATCAGCGCATGCGCCTGACAGGCGACGGCACATGCCGACGCCATTTGGTCCGCATTGACGTTGTAGTACTCGCCATCCGTACCCAGGGCAATGCTCGACACCACCGGGACGCCGCCCGCTCTCCAGATCGTCTCCAGCCACTCAGTCTCCACGGAGCAGATATCGCCCACGAAGCCAAGATCCGGTCCGTTGCCGGTGCGCTTGCGCGCCAGGAAAACCTGCCCATCCCCGCCGGACAGGCCCATCGCGCTGATCCCAGCTTTGGTGAGCGCGCCCACCATGGCCTTGTTCATCAACCCCGCCAGTACCATCAAAGCCACATCGCGGGTTTCTGCGTCCGTGACCCGCAGCCCGTTAATGAACTCGGATTCTTTTCCTAATTTCTTCAGCGTGCGCGTGAGCACTGTGCCACCGCCGTGCACCACCACGAGTTGATGGCCATCGGATGCCAGCGCCTTAATCGCGCGGACGCAGCTCTGCAAGGTATCAGGCTGTTCCAGCGCCACTCCTCCGATCTTCAGAACTAGCCTCATGGCAAGCCCTCCTTCTCGTCCCACCCATACATCAGGTTCATGTTCTGCACTGCCTGCCCCGCCGCGCCCTTCACCAGGTTGTCGATAGACGAGAACAGCGTCAGCCGCTCCCCTCCCGCCGACAGCGCGAATCCCAGATCGCAATAGTTCGTATTCACCGAGAACGCGATCTCCGGAATCCGCGGCGGCGCAAACATGCGCACAAACGGTCTCGCGGCGTACGCGTCACGCCATACCTGTTCTACTTCCGACGCCTTCATCGGCGTTTTCAGATGAACGTAAATGGTCGAGAACATTCCCCGCGGAATCGGCAACAGGTGCGGCGTAAACACCAGATCTTTGCTGCTCAGCTTCAACTGTTCGAGCATTTCTCCCGTGTGCCGGTGGCCAACCGGGTTGTACGCGCGGAAATTGTCAGCCACTTCCACGAAGTGCGTAGTCGGCGTTGGCTTCTTCCCGGCTCCCGACACTCCCGACTTCGAATCGCAGATAACTCCCTGGCCCGAGTCAATCACGTTCGCGTTGATCAGAGGCGCCAAAGCCAAAATGATCGATGTCGGATAACAGCCCGGATTCGCCACCAGCCTTGCCTCTTTCAATTCCTTCCGCTTCCATTCTGAAAGGCCGTAAACTGCCGACTCCGCTATCTTCGCGGCGCGAGCCGGATCAGCATCCTTAAACTTGTAAACCGCCAGGTTCTGCGGGGACCGCAGCCGCCAGGCTCCGCTCAAATCGATGATCCGCAAACCGTGGTCAAGCGCTTCGGGCACGAACTCGCGCGAATATTCGTGCGGCGTCGCCAGAAACAACAGCTCCACGCCCGCGCTTCTCAGCCGCGACCATGCAAACGGCTCCAATTGATGCGTCCCGTTCCCTGAAAGATGCGGAAACACATCGCTCAGTGGTCCTGCTGCCTCTGATCCTTCACGCACAAACAGCAGCGGCGTCTTCACGCGGGGATGGCGGAAAAGAATTTTCAGTAATTCAAAACCGGTATAGCCGGTCGGTCCCAAGACCGCTGTCTGTAACTTCCCTGTCACGTCTCGATAATCTCCCTTATGCGATCGGCTACCCGGTGGCATGCTGACGGCGTGCTGGCGATCAGCAGGATCGTGTCGTCGCCGCCGATCGTGCCCACGTTCTCCTCCCAGCCCGCATTGTCCAGCGCCACCGCCACCGGCTGGGCGCTGCCAATGGTCGTTTTCAGCACCAGCAGATTTCCCGCCTGTTTAACTTCCCGCACAAACTCCCGAATCAAATGCGCCACCGGCGGACGCGACGGATTTGCGGTCTCTTCCGCTGGCGGCGGCCTGTAGCCCTCCGCTGTCTTGATCAACCCCAACTCCCGCAAGTCGCGCGACAACGTCGCCTGATTCACCTCTATACGGTTGTGCGCCAGCTTCTTTCTCAGCTCTTCCTGCGTATAAATGGGGTACTCGTCAATCAACTCCAGAATCTGCCGGTGCCGAACTAATTTGCTCATACTCTCACTTGCATAGAGATGCATATTAATGCAAATCGATGCATAAATATGCACCAAGCTGCCTTTTTCGTCAACAAATAATTGCCCTTTTGGAAACACTTGGGTACAGGCTCCAGGCGACGCCGAGCATGGCCACTGAGTTGCCATTGCTGGATACCCGCCGGTAGCCCCTCGGTAACCGTGACTACAGAGATGCCATCATTGAAAGCCTTTGTTTTGTGTGCTATTGGTAAAGGACTTTTGGCGGGCCTTTAATCACCGAGGTGATCGGATGGCAAGCACTGTTTGGAGAGGACATCTGACCTTTGGTCTCGTCTCTCTCCCGGTCAAACTCTACAGCGCCGCTCGTGGCGAGACCATCAGCTTCAACCAACTCCACGAAAAAGACAATTCTCGCGTCAAGAACGTCGTCTACTGCCAGCTCGAAGACAAGCCCATTTCTCGCGACGAAATCGTCAAAGGCTTCGAGTACGAAAAGGGTCAGTATGTCGTCATTGACGAAGAGGACATCAAGAAGGCTGCTCCCCCCTCCGCCCGCAATATGGAGATCCAGGAGTTCGTCAAGTCAGAAGAGATTGACCCTGTCTATTTCGAGACCTCCTACTACATGGTCCCCGACGAAGCCGGCGAGAAGCCCTATGCTTTGCTGTTCGAAGGCATGCGCCGCACGGGCTATATGGGCATTGCCAAGGTCGCCATGCACAATCGCGAGTATGTGGTCATTTTGCGCCCTGCCGACCGCGGCATTCTCATCCACACCATGTACTACGCCGATGAGGTTCGGAAAGTAGACGAGTTCCGCACTGACACCAGCTTGGTCAAAGACAAAGAACTGCAACTGGCTCAGACGTTGATCGAGTCGCTCTCAGGTCCCTTCGAGCCGGAAAAATATAAGGACACTTACCGCGAAAACCTCAAGGCGCTGATTGCGGCCAAGGTTGAAGGCCGCGAGATCGTGGAACCTCCCCACGCCGAACGTCTCGCTCCGGTTGTCGACATCATGGACGCTTTGCGCATGAGCCTCGACAAGGTGAAGAAACCGGTGCGCGGCGTAAAGGAACCGGGGCGGGCCGAGGCAGCACAAGAGGAGGAACGCGCACCCAAGAAGCGCAGCCGCAAGACGGCGACGGGCTAGGACGGAGCCAGCGAGGTCGTTCGCTCGATCCGCCCTGAGGCCACCAGGAATCCGAATTCCTGCTTTCCTACGATCCTCTGTCCGCTCCTCGAGGTCCTGCAGCCTGAAGTAGGAACTCCACGCGCGGTTCCAGAGGAAAAACCTTTTCTACTTCGAAACTGCTTCTTTCTTTCCGCAGAATTTCTCGAAGATTCCGCTCAATTCCATAGCCAGATCTTCGGCCTCGCGGTGCTCGATGTCGCTGCGCTGCATCATGTGCAGCAGCATCCCCTCTCTCATGACCGCGATGGATGGGGAGGACGGAGGATAGCCCTCAAAATAGGATCGCGCCTGTTCGGTTGCCTCCGCATCCTGGCCTGCAAAAACCGACCCGATGTGGTCCGGCTTGACTCCATGTTCCAGCGCCAGGCGCACTGCAGGGCGCATGCGCCCGGCCGCGCATCCGCAGATGGAATTCACGATCACCATTGCTGTCCCGCGACGCTTCACGAATTCGTCCACGGCTTCCGGATCTCTCAATTCCTCAATCCCCAGCCGCGTCAATTCCTCGCGCATGGGCACCACCATCAATTCGGGATACATTCGCTCTCCTGTGCTCTATCCAGCTTTCAGTCTCTTTCGGCGCGGGAGACTCTGCCTAGGCTCGCCCCACGGCCAAGCGACTCGAAATCGGATGCACTCTTTCATACACTATTTGCCCGGTGGTCGAAAAGTGGCGTAGCGTGCAGCGCTCATCAGATTGAAGCCGACTCGCTGGGCCCATCCTAGCCATCCTTTGGCAAGGGTGAGGTCGAGGCGCAGTCTCGACGGCTTTGTTCTCGCTCTTCTTAGAGGCGGAAAAAATATCGCACAACTGGGCGCATATCGATAGGCACAGTGACCACCTTGCTCTTCTGCTCGCGTGTAATATGAAAACCATCGCCCATGCAGATTCATGAAAACGTCCCGCTCGCGCCCCTTACCACCTTGGGCGTCGGAGGCCCGGCCCGCTACTTCGCGGAGGCACGGACCGAGGCAGATGTCCGGGATGCCGTCGAATTCGCCCGCTCGCGGTCTCTGCCTCTGTTCGTGCTGGGCGGTGGCAGCAACCTGCTGGTCGCCGATGAGGGTTTGCCTGGGCTGGTCCTGAAGATCGCTATCCGCGGAATTGAGGAGTCGCTCGAATCAGGCAAACGAATATTCGATGTCGGAGCCGGTGAGGACTGGGACCATTTCGTAGCTCGTGCTGTGGCCGAGAACTGCGCCGGTATCGAATGCCTCAGTGGTATTCCAGGCACCGTGGGAGGCACCCCGGTACAAAATGTGGGCGCTTATGGACAGGAAGTCTCCGAGACCATCGAAGAAGTGCGGGCTTTGGATCTAAGAACCAACCAGATCCGTGAACTCTGCAATCCTTCCTGCGGATTCGCTTATCGCACCAGCATTTTCAACACTAACGAGCGTGAGCGTTTCATCATTCTGCGCGTGAAGTACGCTTTAGAACCTGGCGGTCAACCGCGGATTTCCTATCGTGACTTGAAAACTCTCTTGGCCCGCCAAAACCCGCCACCCAGCCTCGCCGAAACACGCGAAGCGGTGCGCCAGATTCGCCTCAGCAAGGCTATGCTGATCGTTCCTGGCGACGAGGATTGCCGAAGTGCCGGATCGTTCTTCAAGAACCCGATTTTGAGCCGTGAGAAATTCCTCGAACTCGAGGACCTCGCACACAGCCGCGGAGAGCCTATTCCCAGCTTTCCCTCTAACGGTGGGACAGTGAAAATCCCGGCTGCCTGGCTGGTCGAACACTCGGGCTATACACGCGGTTATGCCCGCGGACCGGTAGGCATTTCGCGCAAGCACGCGCTAGCGATCGTCAATCGTGGCGGGGCCAAGGCCTCCGACATCCTTGCGCTCAAGAATGAAATTCAGACTGCAGTCGCCAACCAGTTCGGGATTGAGTTGCGCCCGGAACCGGTCTTTCTCGGATTTGCGGAAACCCGTGAGGACATTCACTCCTCGCCATCTCTTGGCTGAACCTGCAGCTACACCGCTCACGGCTTCACATTCATTTAGAGCTATTGCTCGACGTGTTCAGCAGATGGCAGGAATGCGTCTTGATCACGAGCCAGACCTCCTGGCCCGGGGCGAGTTGCAGTGACTCGACAGCACCGGGCGTCAGATGCACTTCAAACCGTGCGCCGCAGTCCACGACCGCAGTTATCGTCACATCCCTTTGCCTGAGTGCCTCAATTCTGCCGGGAAGCACATTTCGCGCGCTCAAACCCTCCGGGTATCTCGTGCCAACCATGATGTCCCCGGCACTGATCCCGACCCGTACGAAGTCACCTATGCGGTTGTGGCCCAACGGCACTTCCAGATCGACCTGTCGCTCCGCCGCCGACGTCACAGTGCGGCACGTCATTGTTCCGTGCTGCTCGTGTAATGTCACGACTTGAGCGTCGAGCGCATTCTCGAGACCACTCCACTCCGCGATGCTGGCGTGCCGCGGTGCCTTGAGCACGTCCGCCGGAGTCCCTTGCGCAAGGATGCTGCCGTTCGCCAGCGCGATCACCCGCTCGCCCAGCGCAAACACCTCCTCGCGATTATGGGTAACGTACAGGATGGGAATCAGGTGAGCGGCATTCCAGGTGCGGAGATCATCGATCATCCGTATCTTTGTGCCCGGATCGAGCGCGGCCAGGGGTTCATCCAGCAGCAGCAGTCGTGGCTCCGTCACCAGAGCTCGAGCCAAGGCGACGCGTTGCTTTTCTCCCCCGGAAACCTGATCCGGCTTCTGCTCCAGCAGATGGCCAATCCGAAAGGCGTCAGCAATTGCGTCCACCCGCGATCTCTGTTCCCCGCGATCCAGGCCACTGATTCCGTATGCGATGTTCCCAGCAACTGTGAGATGGGGAAACAGCGCCAGATGCTGAAAGACGTAGCCAATCAGACGTCGCGCTACCGGCACCTCAATACCACTCTCGGAGTTGAAGAGAGTGTCACCGTGCAGCACAATGCTGCCGCGATCGGGTTTGAGCAGACCAGAAATGCAGTTGAGAATGGCCGTCTTCCCCGCCCCTGAGTGCCCAAGCAGCACAGTAATCCCGCGAGGCAACGAGAACTGTACCTGGAGCACAAAGGGAGGATACGAACTGGACTCACGGCCGCGCTTGCCGAAGCTCTTGGCGATGTCAACATCGAGGTCCGCCAACTCAGACGCGATTTTCTTGGACGGACTCTCCACAGTTTCCAGTTTCATTCGAATGAGTAGGGAGACCACACTCTTCGATTCACTGCATACACCAGCGAAAGTACCACAAATGAGAAGATCAGCAGCACCAGGGAAGTCTGGCCCGCGCCGGTGTAGTCGGCCGCTTGTACCCGGTCATAGACATCAATCGACACCGTGCGCGTAACTCCTGGGATGTTTCCGCCGATCATCAGCACCACCCCAAATTCCCCCACAGTATGGGCAAAGCTCAGAACCACGCCTGTAACCACGCCGGGAGTAGACAGCGGCAGCACCACCCGCCAGAAGGTCCTCCAGCGAGATGCTCCCAGTATGGAGGAAGCGGCAATCAACCCGCGATCCACGGCAGCAAACGAGGCCGCGAAAGGCTGCACTGCGAACGGCAGGCTGTAGATGATCGATCCCACGACCAACCCAGAAAAAGTGAAAGCTAGAGGATGTCCTGTCACGTTCTGCCACCAACGCCCAAAGACAGTGGCATTGCCGAACGCGGTCAGTAAATAAAAGCCAAGTACAGTTGGGGGAAGCACGAGTGGCAGACCGAAAACCGCCTCAGCGATGGGTTTCCAGCGCCAGTTCGAAAACGTGATCCAGTAGGCCAGCGGCAGCCCAATTCCCAACAGCACAGTGGAAACCACCAGCGCCAGCCGCGCCGTCAGCGCAAATGCTTCCCAGTCCATGACTGCTCCTTGTTTCAGCGCACCTGCCACTCACCAGAATCGCCGAGTGCTTCAGTTCCCATGGCCATTGAGGCACCGCAGCAGATCGTCAGGATGCAGCGGCTTTGCCAGGATCTCAAACTCATGTCCCTGGGCTCGCGCCGTCTCCAACAGGTCCGCGGTTTCTGCCTGCCCGGAAAAGAGAATGATGCGGCACGACGGCAGAAACTCACGAATACGAATGGCAGCCTCAATTCCATTCAGGTCGGGCATAATCACATCGCTGATAATCAGATCCGGGCCCCACCTTTTCGCCTCTTCGATGGCGCTTGTGCCGCAATAAACCGCGCTTGCTTCGAATCCATTCTGCTGAAGAATTAGAGAGAGCGTGTCAGCGATCACGCGCTCATCATCGACGATCAGTACTCTTCGGCGGCTGGATTGCGACTCCATCGAGAACACAAATTATAGAGAACTCCGGTTCCTGCAGAAGCTCTGGATTTCTCTTTCTTCGGTAGAATGCTGATCTCGACTCTGACATGAGATTTCGGTCGCGGCTGACTTCACCATGACCATTACCAAGACTACCCCTCCGCCACCCAAGCGAGGATCGATTCAGGCTCTCCGCTCACTGCTAAACAACATTGTAGTGTCCCCGATAGAGCGCTTTATCGGCAGCGAAATTGCCGGAGGAGTTCTGCTGGTTGCTGCTGCCGTGATTGCGCTGCTTTGGGCAAATTCTCAATGGAGCGACAGCTATCGCCATCTTTGGGAGCGCGTGATCAGTATTGATACGCGTTACCTGAATATCAGCGAGGACTTGAAGCATTGGGTGAACGATGGCCTGATGGCGCTGTTTTTCTTCCTCGTTGGCCTGGAGATGAAGCGCGAGATGGTGCGGGGGGAGCTTGCCTCATTCCGCAAGGCGATCTTCCCTTTCGTCGCAGCCTTTGGCGGCATGATCGTCCCCGCCGGGACTTATGCCTTGCTGAATCGGTCCGGCGAGGCGGTGCGTGGCTGGGGAATTCCCATGGCCACCGACATTGCGTTTGCAATCGGGGTGATGGCTCTGCTTGGACGGCGCATTCCTTCCAGCCTGCGCGTTTTCATGCTGGCACTGGCCACCGTTGATGACATCGGCGCCATTCTCGTCATCGCCATTTTTTACACTGCTTCCCTGTCCACCAGAGCGCTAGAGGCAGCAGTATTCCTCCTCGTTCTGCTGCTCGTATTTCGCGCCCTGGGGGTGCGCAGCCGCCTCGTCTTCGGCATAGTCGGAATCATGCTCTGGATCGCCGTGCTCAAATCGGGAGTCCACGCCACCATCGCTGGAGTAATTCTGGGCCTGCTCACCCCGAGCAAGCCCGGTATTGATCCCGGGCAAGCCTCCCGCTCCATTCAGTCTCTGCTGGAAGAATTGAAAATCGCTGGCGCCAATGGAGATGTCAAAGCCACGGAATCCGTGCTGGGACAAATGGAGGACGTCTGCTATCACGCTCAGGCTCCCCTGGACCGGCAGGAGCATCGTTTACATCCATGGATCGGCTATGTCGTCCTGCCGATTTTTGCCTTGTCGAATGCGGGGGTAGAGTTGTCACGCGAAACTGCGTCCGCGGCCTTTACTAGTACTGCGATGTTCGGCGTCGTGCTCGGACTGGTGCTCGGAAAACTGGTAGGCATCGTGGGTTTCTGCAAGCTGGCAGTCGCCAGCAGAATAGCGTCGCTTCCCGAACAGACCACATGGCGCCATATCATCGGCGTTGGACTCTTGGCCGGTATCGGCTTCACGGTATCTCTATTCATTACCGAACTCGCCTTCAATGATGATGCGCTCGTCGCCGATGCCAAGATTGGGATTCTGCTGGCTTCACTAATCGCTGGCATCGCGGGATATGTGTTTCTCCGTTTCTTTACGCCGGCACTCCAGGACAACCCGGCTCTCCAGAAGTAGTGCAGAGCCAGGGCAGCCCACAATCGCCGGCCAGATGCTCAGGGATTTCGCGTCAGTTTGCGGATCAAGTCGGAGCTCTGCGGATACGTTCGCATCAGGTCTTCGCGATCTCCGAGAAAAAAGTCTTCTGCATCGAAACCAGGAGCCATGGTAGTGCCCAGCAGCGCGAATCGCCCCCCCGGCCGCAGACGCGAACCCTGCCAGGTTTCGCGTCGCACCACATGTTGCAATCTCTGTCCGTTCGCAATATCGGGGCCGAGCAGCAGGGTCTCTTGCTTGCCCTCGGGGTGGAGCAGAAGCATTTCCACCGGATCTCCCAGATAGAAGTGGTAAATCTCTTCCGTTGGCAGGCGATGCATGGCGGAGAAAGAATCCGGCTCCGATGTCAGCAGATAGTAGATTGCCGTGCAGAAAGACTTGTCAGAAGGATACCGAGCTGGCAGAGCTGAAGCTTCGATCATTTCCTCCGAGCGATATGTTTGCCGGAAATGCCCGCCCTCTACCGGCAGCGGCGCTAGCCCCAGCAGGCGAATAATCTGTTCGGCCGTGAGCACGACTCACCCCTGATCAGTAAGCCCGGCAGGTCAGAACACCGCCGTCAACCACCAGATTGGCGCCGGTAATCCAGCGCGCTGCAGGCGATGCCAGGAACAAACAGCAATCAGCAACGTCTTCCGGTTGACCAAGACGTCCCATAGGGACAGCCTGCAGGTACGCTTCCACACCCTCCGGCCATGCTTTTTCTAACCCCTCCCTCCAGATCAGGCCGGGAGAAACGGCATTGACTCGGATGTTGTACTTCCCTAATTCCTGGGCGGCCGTGCGCGTGTACATCAGTACACCCGCTTTCGCCGCATTGTAGTGGCTATGACCGGGCGCCGGATTTTCCGCCTCAATCGATGCGATATTCACAATTGCCCCTCCTGTACCCTGGCCTTGCATCTGGCGCGCAGCGGCACGGGTACAAAGATGGACTGCCGTCAAATTGTCTGCGATCACCGAATGCCACTCCTGCGGCCGCATTTCCAATATTCCAGATGCCGGGTAACTGCCGGCATTGTTGATCCAGACGTCGATCTGGCCATAAGCCCTGAGTGTCTCCTCGACTAGAAGATTCACGTCATCCTCTTGCGTCACGTTGCCCCGCACGATCACTGCCTCACCACCAAAAGATCGAACCTGATTTCGCACTGCCCCAGCTCCTGCTTCGCTCGAGCGATAGCTCACCACCAGTTTTGCACCTGCCTGTGCAAAGCGCAGCGCAATCGCGGCGCCGATTCCTTTGCCGGCGCCGGTTACCACCGCTGCCTTGCCGCGAAAATCCAGCAATTGGGACGGTTGTGATGCAGGCATTGGTCTCCCCAGAATGCTCTTTTTTCCCGGCAGCGCCCAGCCCGGAGGTCAGCATGGTAGCACCCAGGCAGGGCCAAAAAAATTCGAATGCTCGCGGGCAGGTTCGTACTCTAATCATCTGTCGTCCGAGGCATCGATTGCCCACGACTGTGGTAGCCCGGTAACTCGAATTTCAGAATATTTGAGGTAGAGATGCCAAAGCTAAGTTCAGAATCTCATCCACCGGTTCGGCTGGTAATCGCTGATGTCGATGGAACCCTGGTGACCCAGGAGAAAGTCCTGACCCAGCGGGCTTGCGACGCAGTACACAAACTACGCAGCGCAGGAATCGCCTTCACCATCACCAGCGGCAGACCGCCCAAGGGCATGAAGATGCTTATTGATGAACTGCATCTGAACGAGCCCATCGCCGCTTTCAATGGCGGCATCCTTGTCCAACCCGACCTGAAGCTGCTTCGCGAAAACTTCCTCGCGCCTGATGTCGCTGGCCAGGTAATTCCCATCGTCTCCGACCACAAGCTCGACGTTTGGCTGTATAGCGAGCAGGATTGGTTCGTCCGGGATCCTCAAGGTCCACACGTTGCCCGTGAACAGTGGACCGTGAAGTTCCCGCCCGTAGTGGTCAAAAGCTTCGACAACCTTCTGGACCGCGTCGCCAAGATCGTCGGCGTGAGCGACGACTACGACGCGGTTGCGCGATGTGAGAAGGACGTGCAGCAGGCGGGTGGCGATCGTCTGTCGGCCGCCCGTTCTCAGCCTTACTACCTGGACGTGACCCATCCCAACGCCAACAAAGGGCAGGTCGTGCTCATGCTGTCCGAGCTTTTGAAAATTCCTACAGCACAGATCGCCACCATCGGCGATATGCCCAACGACGTACTGATGTTCCGCAAAAGTGGCATCAGCATCGCCATGGGGAATGCCAGCCCCGAAGTTCAGCGCTCGGCAACTTTCGTGACTACGTCTAACGAAGAAGAAGGATTTGCGAACGCGATGGAGCGCTTCGTGCTCCAGCAAGCGCCGGCCGCACAGTCTGCCGGCTAGCACACGGAGAGTGAGCCTCAGGGTGCGGCTGAAATTGAGGCGTAGTACGGACCCAGGTAGAAACGAGCAGAACCGTCTTTCTCAACCGTGAGTTGCACTACCTTCAACGGGCGCAGGTCCTCCTGCTTCTGTGTCGGAACCTCAGCCACCTTGTTGCCTCCGATGTCGTACAGGAAGAACGTTACAGAGTCCGCGCTGGACTTCTTTCTTCCAAAGCCGTAGGCGCCGGGCTGTAGAGTTGCGCTTCCCAGCTTGAACGCCGATTGCGCGAGAAATGCTCCAATGTACTTTTCCTGATAGGCCGCGCTATACCCGGTGGTATCAATCATTGTGAACAGCAACAGCTTTCCATTCGGCATCTGCGCCAGAAACGTGTTGCGGGCTTGGGTGGGCGGATTCTCACCGTCCAGGAAAACAGTTGCGGGGAGCAGCTTCGATACCTTCTCCTCGGGCAGCAGTTGAATACCGCCGTTCCCCTGAGCCCCTGCCGCGAGATTCACGGAAATCAACAGAATTAGTACCGTCAGCAACCGGTTCAACGCCTTCATCGTTCACCTCAACCTGAGATCAGGGAATTGCGAGATTCCAAAACCAGCAGCCATGCCGGCATTCAGTCGTGGCAGGATACATTCCCGCGGCGAAATCATGCAAGCCAGCGTCAAACCAGACAGACGCGATTGTTGTGGCCATTGAGCCGCCAGGTGTGAAAGCATACCGTCTGCAGCGATATTCGCTGTACCCAAATCAATCTTCAGGAGAACTGCTGGTGATCATCGGAAGACTTGCCGCATTGCTCTTAGTCTTGCTGGCTTTAGCTTTATCGGGTTGGTCGCAGTCCGATACCAGTGCGCCAACCAAGGTGACCGGGAAACCCGTAACCACTTCTGACGGACTCAAGTACTGGGACATCAAAGAAGGCACTGGGCCGACAGCCACCGCAGGTCAGCGCGTGAAGGTCCACTACACCGGATGGCTGACGAACGGCAAAAAATTCGATAGCTCCGTAGATCGCGGCAAGCCGTTCGAGTTTGTTCTCGGCCAGGGAAACGTTATCAAGGGCTGGGATGAGGGCGTCGCCGGCATGAAGGTAGGCGGTAAGCGTCAACTGCAGATTCCTCCCGACTTAGGCTACGGGGCTCGTGGTGCCGGCGGTGTCATCCCGCCAAACGCAACTCTGGTTTTTGATGTGGAGCTGCTCGGGGTAGGTAAGTAGGCTGACAGCTTCTTCGAGCCCAAGGGACTCTGTGGTCATTTTGAGCCAGGACGGGTGGTCTGTGTAGGACAGGCGATCTCGCCTGTCCGCCCCGTCCGCGTCAAATCTTGCGTTCTCCTCCTCATGCCCCGGATTTCCGCCGTAGCCGGGTCCCGTAGTCGGCATTCAAATCTGAAAATCGATCTCGATCACTTGCTGCAAGGCATCCGCGGAGTCGTCAACCGGAGATTCTGGTCCCTCCAGCTTGTGGACTCGCGCCTTTAGTTCTTTGACCTGTGTAGCTACTGCCACCAGGGCCTCGGATAGCGGATCGTTGATCTGTTTGGGATCGGTGATCACCACACGTTTGCCGTTGCGCAGCACCACATGCCCCGGCACACCCACGATGGTCGAGTCTGCTGGCACATCGCGCAACACTACGGAGCCCGCCCCAATGCGGCAATTGTCGCCGATCGTAATATTGCCGAGAATCCTCGCTCCCGCGCCTATGACCACACTATTTCCGATAGTAGGATGCCTCTTGCCCTGCTCCTTGCCGGTGCCGCCCAGGGTCACGCCCTGATAAAGCGTAACGTCATCGCCCAGAATGGTCGTCTCTCCAATCACCACTCCCATTCCGTGATCAATAAACAGGCGTCGTCCTACCCGTGCGCCCGGGTGGATCTCGATTCCAGTTAGGAATCTGCCCACCTGACTCAGCCATCGCCCGCCGAGACGAAAATTATGTTCCCAGAACCAGTGGCTCAGTCTGTATACCCACAAAGCGTGCAGCCCGGAGTAGCAGAGCAAAACTTCCAATCTTGATTTGGCCGCCGGATCTCGATCGAGAACTGCAGCAACGTCTTCTCGGATTGATCGCAAAGCTGCCATAGCTAAACCACGCAGTGCCCTGGATGCGGAGGTGCGTTATTGACGGGATCTTTCATTGCACCTCCTTCGTGCCCGAAGCTTCAGCGCTTCCTTATTTTGTTCATGAGAGAATACCCCTATGCTGCCATATCCCGTGCATTTGCCGTCCGAAATTCCTGATTCCTGCATTCGCCTCTTCCGCTTTAAGCATTAGGGCATCCGATTTCTGGACAGCTAGCGTAGAATGCATCGCTATCCTTTGCCTTTTCTCGCAAAGTGATGCTTCGGATCATCATCCCGAAGCTAACCCTGGGGTCAGATAAGGACAGCCCCACAACTGGAACGGACTAACACATGAGAATCGTCAACGCAGCCAGCGCTCTTCCCAGACATGAGTACGATCAGACCACTATTGTTTCTGCCTTGAGCCGCTTCTGGGGAGACCGCCTACCACGAGCCGACATGTTGGAACGCCTGCACGCCCGTGCAGGAGTGGACAAGCGCTATCTGGTGCTGCCCCTGGAAGGTTACTTGCGCGTGAACACCTGGGGGAAGGCAAACCGCAAGTGGATCGATGCCGCGGTGCAGCTAGGTTCCCAAGCCATTTGCAAAGCCATTATGCCCTTAGGCATGGTGCCTTCCGCCTTTCAGGCGCTGTTTTTTGTCTCTGTAACGGGCATCGCGAGTCCTTCGATCGACGCCAAATTGGTAAACCATATGGGACTGTCACCTAACGTGAAACGTATCCCCATCTTTGGCCTGGGATGCGTGGCAGGGGCGGCAGGTATAGCGCGTGCCGCCGATTACGTGCGCGGCTTTCCCGACCAGGTAGCAGTACTGTTGTCTGTGGAAATCTGTTCGCTTACCTGGCAACGCGAAGACTTTTCCGTAGCCAATCTGATTTCCACCGGACTCTTTGGCGACGGCGCAGCCGCCGTGGTGGTGGCTGGTTCGGATACCGATTTCCAGGGGCCCGAGATCATCGCCACTCGCTCGGTCTTTTATCCCAACACTGAGGAGGTCATGGGTTGGGATATCTCGGAGAAGGGCTTCCAGATTGTCCTCTCACCCGACGTCCCTGTGATGGTCGAGCGCCACTTGCGCAATGACGTGGATGCCTTCCTCGCCGAGCATCAAATGACCCGCAAAGATATCCGAAGCTGGATTATTCATACCGGCGGTCCACGAGTGCTGGAGGCCGTGGCCGGCGCCTTGGAATTGCGCGATGGCGAGTTGGAAGCCTCCTGGCAGTCTTTGCGGACCGTGGGGAATCTTTCTTCCGCTTCCGTCCTGTTTGTACTGGAGGATTTCCTGGCCAATCGTCGCGGTGAACCTGGAACCTATAGTGTGCTCGCCGCCATGGGTCCGGGATTCTGCTCCGAACTGGTTCTCGTGCGCTGGTGATGCTCTTCAAGCCCGCGCAAAGCCGTTTTCAGCAAAGGGGAGAGAGGCCGGGTAATTCGGCGCAATAGCCGGATATCGCCCGTAACCCAGCCTCTCCTGGGGCGCCGCTGCCACAGCCCGCTACTGGGGAAACGGCACCCGCAAACCGCTGGAGCGTCCCTGCATACCAGGCGCGAACAAGTCGCCGGAGTTCGATACGCAGTATCCGGAGCCCGGACTAGATGCGCGCGTGGACTTCATTTCGCTCCCATGAGCAAAATGTCCAGTTGTAGGTTTTTTAGGGGGAGCCCATCTTTTCCGGCCAGAGGTGAGCGGGAAGATAGCCTTTCTGATAGGGTGCGTCGCAATTTCCGGTTTTGCAATTCTCCGGACTACTTACGCAATAGGGCTAGTCAGCCGACGAGGCATGGTATCGCTGCCCTTGAAGTCCTAAGGTCAATTGAAAATGTAGCGACTGCTCGGCCGAGAGGCGCGGACGCTCGCCCTTCAAGGCGTTGGTTGCTTCTTCTTGTGTTTCTCGAAAAACTTGTGATGGATGTCGGGCCAGAACTCATCGACCAGTCCTCCCGCGCTACCGTAGATCATCGATATTCCTGTTCGGCTCATAGTCAGCCCGAAACCGCGATCGCTGGGTGGATAGTACGCATTCGACAAGGCACCTGAAGAAAACGCCCCTAGGACGCTGGAATAGTTGAATGCCCGGCCGCCCTTATCCGTGCGACACACGAATGCCTGCGCCAGCGCATATCCTATGCGGTGTTTAGCGCTGCCCTGGCCGAGACGGAAATATCGCGGGTCCTGCTTCAGCAGAACGGGGTACAGGAAACCCCCAAAGAAGCTGCCGGAGGTACTATCGCCAAGCGTGGCTGCGTAGCGTTTGGCATATCCTGCCATGCCTTGCCCGTACGCGGGGAATTCGTTCTGTGACTGGCTGATTCCGGCCTGTATTCCCGCGGAGACAAACACGAAAGGATCGAACGAACTCTTGGCGAAAAGATGAAATTTTTGGCTAGCTGTAAGAGGCGGAGGATCTTGGCGGCTGGTCGTCCCGAACATGGGCACGACGCCGAGGATTCTCTGCGACTGCTCCTGTTTTTGAATTTCCCGCTCTGTCTCTTTTTCCCCCTGAGATTTAGCCACAGTAACACTGGGGGAATTCTGAGACGTAACCGGGGCGATCTGCTGGGCTGCCGCTGTACAGCATACGAGCGACATCGTCAGTATTACGCTATAAGCCGGCAATACCCATTTCTCTGCCTTCTCAATTCGATCATTTCCCACTTGGCTTGGCCTCGTCTTGCAGTGACCGACCTCGCACTCCATCCTAACTTGGATAACAGGCAACACCTTGCCGGGGTTCGTTCTTGCGCCAAATGCCGAGGTAGTTTTCTCTTGGCCGCTCAGGTCGGCGGTCCGGTGCGACGTAGTGAAGAAGCGTCCAAGCGAAACTTGCACTCAGTGCTACTCTCTTGGGGTCTCATGCGATCCCTGTGCATCGCCTTAAACCTCGTTCTCGCAGCCACGGCCATAGCCGGGGTTTGGTTCGTGCTCAGGGTAGAACCTGCCGAAGAATCGGGATTCCTGCTTGTCTTGGCCGTGCTGTTCCTGATCGCTGCCATGGGTCTGATTTTCAATAATCGCTGGATCACGGTTCTGGCAGCGATTCCCTTGGCGATCCTGGTTGCCTTCTTTGCATTTCTGATTTTGGTTGGCGGTTGGGTCTGGGGGCCGCAGAATGTCGCTACCATCTACGGTTTGATTGTGGGCGGCCTATCCGTCGTCGGGTTGGAAGTGGTCTCTGTACTCACCGCTATTCAGCTCAGCAAGGAGCAGACAGATTCCTAGACTGCCCAGGATCGGCCCAGAATCCAGATGAGGTAAAACATTGCTCTTTTCGCCTAAGTTAATGAAATCAAATTACTTTTTGGCCTTCATTTTAAGGTGATGATTGATTACCGCGGTTACTTTTCGCACCTCTTAGCCGGGACTACAGTTTTCACGTTAGCAACTCCACAAACCCTCGAAACAACAAAGGAACAGCATCGGGTTGCGGTAAGAAAGGGGCGGCCCAGCGCATGAATAAGGTTCGAACGCTGCGGTTTCTGGCGCGGGTATTGCTGTCGGCAGCAGCCGGCCTGACGGGATTTGCGGTGGTGGTGCTCACGGTGAGCGCCCTCGTCTCACTCACTTATCCGCACAATGACAAAGCCCTGGGGCTTTACGCAATGCTCTATGGGTTGACCGTCGGTCTGCCCCTGGGAGCTCTTGCCTTCAGCGCCGCGTTCAGGACATTGCAAGGGTTGGACGTCCCGCCAATCGACCATGAACCCCATAAGCTGATTGGATAAGAATTCCGTCCAGTTGGATCGTTTGTCGTGCTGACTTACGACGCCAAAGCGTTCTCATGACTCCGAGCCTCTAACCTGGTTCCCGCGTATTCTCCGCTTCGGATATAAGCTCTCCTTCTCTCGGACAACCACCACATTGCGCCCTACGTCCAAAATTCGACTGACAATGGCCACCAGCAGAGCAGCAGGCTGATCAATAAGGAGTTTTCATGCGAACGGAAAAAGAACTCGCCGCTGCGATTCGAGCTGCCATGAAGAGGAAAAAGCTCGAAAAAAATCAACTCGCGCAAGCATTGAAAATCAACCCGATTATGCTCGACAAGATTGTTTGCGGTGACATCGTACCCTCAGAGCACCTGGAAAAGCAGATGATCGAGGTCCTGGGTGTCAAAGAAGTGAGAGTAAAGAAGATGGCCGACCGGCGTCAGCGGCGTCCCAAGCCCAAAAATGAGAAGCGTCCACCGGAACGCAAGCGGGCGGCATAACAGGGGGGCATTCAGATTGGCTCCTGAATATCACGCCCAGCCCGATATAGCCGGATCTAAAGCCGCACAATGGATAACCGCTACGATCATCAGACGGCCAGCGATGGTCAGTTTAGGCTCGCTGCCGGTCTGTAAATTCGCGTGAGATAATTGCATCACATCGCCGCACGGCCCTGTAGCTCAGATGGATAGAGCAGCGGTTTCCTAAACCGTTGGTCGGCAGTTCGACTCTGCCCAGGGCCTCCATCCTCGCCTTATGCAATACTGCAACTAATCCTGAATGGCCTCATCCAAGCGATCAGGTAAAACCTTCCTTTCTCAACAGTTAAATCGGCAAACACCGAGACTCATATGTCTCATCGAACAACTTAAGGCGACCCAGGAGGAAGGCCATGCGGAAAATTGGAATTGCGATCATCGTTGTCTTGCTTGTAATCGTGGGAGCAGCTTTGATCTTCGCCGCTACCTTCGACGTCAACAAATATCGTGGAACGATCCAGACACAACTCCAGAAACGGCTAGGCCGGCCAGTAACTCTCGGCGACATGCACTTGACTCTGTTCCCGCCGCGCTTTCGCGTGCAGAATCTTACGATCGCCGACGATCCACATTTCAGCTCTGGCCCTTTTGTCAAAGCGAAGGAACTGGATGTTTCAGTTCAGCTTCTACCGCTGCTCCACAAACAGGTCGAAATCAATTCTCTGGATCTCGAGCGACCCAGCTTCAGCTTGATCAAGAACCAGGCGGGGGTTTGGAATTTTGCCTCCTTAGGCCACGCGCAGACCACCCAGAAGCCAGCAGCATCCCCAGAGCAGCAGTTTTCCCTGGGAGAATTGGTAATCCGGGACGCACAGGTCTCCATACTCGATCAGGCGAAAAGCAGGACGCCGTCTTTGTATGACCACATCCAGGTCACGCTAAAGAATTTCGCGCCCAATCAGCCCTTCACGATTGATGCGGCAGCGCACATGGCAGGCGCAGGAGGGCAGGAAGTAAGATTACAGGGAAAAGGTGGGCCGCTGGGGCAGCAGGATCCTGTCCAGATCCCCTTCCGTGGCATCTTGAATCTCAAGCAGGTCGGCATTGCGGATCTGGCAAAATTCCTGAATTCCCCGGCTCTCAATGGAACCAACGGAATTCTGACCGGCCAAACCAGTATCACCTCCGAATCAGGCAAGCTGACGGCAAATGGCGAAACCAACATCCAGAATGCCAAAGTACATGGGATGGATCTCGGCTACCCGATCTCGGCGCAGTATGACCTGACCGACGAGTTGCCGGTTGACAAGATCACCATTCGCAAGTTTACGGCCAAGCTGGGATCAACACCGATCGACATGAGTGGTACGGTGAACGCTAAGCCTACTCCCGCTCAGATCGATCTAAATATAAAAGCAAACAACGTCTCTGTGGCTGAAGCTGCGAAACTGGCGGCCGCATCGGGAATGGCTCTTTCACCCGGCGTAACGGTCACCGGCAATGTGAACGCAAACATTCGAGCCACGGGCGCTGCTGATAAACCCGCGTTGAACGGTACGGTGACAGCAGCCAACCTTCAAATGAGCGGAAAAGACCTCCCGCAGCCGGTACAGGTCCAATCTGTAAGCCTGAATCTGACGCCCTCCGATGTGCGCTCCAATCCGTTCAACGTAGTCTCGGCTGGAACAGCGGTAACGGCGCAATTCAACATGCATAACTACACGTCCCCATCTCCGGTAGTTGACGCCAGCGTGCGCGCGCCAAATGCCCAGCTTCCCGCAATCCTGGCAATGGCGAAGGCGTATGGCGTAACCGCGCTGGACAAGGTTAGCGGTGCAGGCGTTCTTAACGTGGACTTGCGTGCCTCCGGCCCGGTCAAGCAGATCTCTAGTTCGGAAATCCTCAAAGCCCTGAATGGGACGGTAAACTTGAACCTGAATAATGTGAAGTATTCAGGCGCCGATATCGGCCACGAACTCGGAGCCATCGCAGGATTCCTGGGTGGAAATCCGACTGGCCAGGCGGCGCAGGGCATCACCAACATTCTGAAGCTGACCGGAAATATTCTTATCAAGAGCGGAATCGCGCAGACCAACGACCTTAAGGCTCAACTTGACATCGGTAATGTCGGCCTCGCGGGCACAGCCAACTTAGCTACTGAGGCGCTGAACATGCGCGCAACCGCAGTCCTCTCGCAAGCCGTTAGCCAGAGAGTCGGCGGACAGAACATCGGCGGCTACATGAAGACCGCCTTGGCCAACAATCAGGGTGAATTAGTCATTCCCGCCCTGATCAGCGGCACATTCTCCAAACCCAGATTCGAGCCCGATGTGCAGCAACTCGCACAGATGAGGCTGAAGGGACTGGTTCCCGACATCAATAATCCAGCTTCCGTAACCAATACGCTGCAGAATTTTCTTGGCGGCCCGCGGAATCCCGGTCAAGGGCAACAGCAGCCACAGCAGTCGCAGCCTCAAAACCCACTTCAGGATTTCCTGGGAGCATTCGGAAAGAAGAAGCCTAAGTAGTAAAAGCGCTAGAACGTCATCAATACGGCTTGGCCCCAAAGGCTGCGGAGAGCGCATGCATGGTGCGATCCCCTGCAGAACCGTCTGTCTCGCCCTCAAATCGGACTTGGCAAGGACGGCTTCAGACATGTCAAATACTTCTTTCGGTCTTTACCCGTAACCTTACTCGGCTGGAGGGCCATGACTTCTCTTCAGGAATTCCGCTGTGAAGTCTGTGGGACAGTAACCAGCAATCCCATTCATTGGTTTGTGATTCAGTGTGGCGACTCGCAGCTTACCGTGCTCCGCTGGGACTTGGCCACGGCAAATGCTGCGGGAGCGCGGCATTTCTGTGGAGAGGCGCACGCTCAGGTGTACATCAGCCGATGGTTTGACTCGGTATGCTCGCCGCCAAGACCGGACTTCACCCGGCCCACGCCGGCAAGGTAGCGATCCGTAAATGAAAATCTCGTTCAATTTCCCCCGCGCTGACCTTCGTCACCCTTCATGACGTCGATGCCGATTGCACCACCAGTGAATCCGCTTCAGCACTGTTATAGGTGTTGGGAACTGTGAGGGCCAACTGGGAGATCGGATCAGGTGTCGGCCGTCCGAGAAGAAATCCCTGGATCTCGTTGCCACCGATCTTGCGAATCAAATTCAGCTGCTGCAGTTCCTCGATGCCTTCCACAATCACTCTCATGCCGATGTTGTGCGCCAACCCAATCAGGGAATGCACCATTGCCACCGTCTCCGGCTTCGAACTGATCTCCCGCACAAACGAACGATCGATCTTCAGCGCGTCAAAAGGCAGTGTCGGAAGATAACTCAGGCAGGAATAACCAGTTCCGAAATCATCGATGGCTAAGCTAATCCCTAGCGCCCGCAATTGCCTCATTTTTTGCGCGCAGCGTTCCACTGCGCCCAACATCACCGTTTCTGTCAGCTCGATCTGAAGAAGCTCAGGCTTCAGACCGGTGCGGTTCAGCGTGTCTACGACTTCCTCTACGTAGCTGTTACGGCTGAACTGGATACTGGATACGTTCACTGCCACTTGAGTAGGATGGGCACACAGCGATTGCCACTTGACCGCCTGCATGCAGGCCTGCTCCAGAACGTAGGCTCCCAGGGGAATAATCAATCCGCTCTCTTCCGCAATGGGAATGAACTTGTTGGGCGGGATCAGCCCCAGGTTGGGATGGAACCAGCGAGCCAGGGCTTCGAAGCGAACCAGCCTGCCAGTTGCGACTTCAAATTCCGGCTGGTAATGAACCTGGATCTCACCCCGCGCAACCGCCCCGCGCAACTGGTTCTCCAGATTCAAACGCTCACGCACCAGCGACGCAAGTTCGGGGGTGAAATACATCGCCTGATTCTTGCCATTGCGCTTGGCCGCGTACATAGCGCTGTCGGCCTGCCGCATAAGGTCGCCGCCTTCCGTCGCGTGGTCCGGAAAAACGCTGATCCCAATGCTGGCGCCAATGGTGATCTCGTGACCTTCGATCTGGAACGGATTGGCCAGTGATTCGAGCAGCTTGCCGGCTACCAGCGCGGCGTCGTCTTTGTGGTGAATAGAAGCAAGTATCACCGTAAATTCGTCGCCGCCGACTCGGGCCAGAGTGTCTGACTGCCGCACCCTGGCCTGCAGCCGCAATGCCACTTCCGTCAGCAGCAGGTCGCCAATGGAATGTCCAAGGCTATCGTTAACCACCTTGAAGCCATCCAGATCGATATAGAGCAGAGCCATAGTGTGGGATTCCCGGCGCGCCAAAGCCAGCGTCTGTGTCAGCCGGCCGAGGAACAGCCTTCGATTGGGTAGGCCCGTAAGCGCGTCATTGCAAGCTTGGTACTGCAGCTTCGCTTCGGCTTCCCGTTTCGCGCTTTCACGGCGTTCGAGCTCCGCCAGCATGTGGTTAAACCCCTGTCCCAGTTGTGCGATTTCATCGCTACCTGAGACAGCTACACGCGCGCCAAAACTGTCATCCTTCGTGACCTCCTTCATCGCTCGCGCCAGATCAAAAATCGGCCGCGATATCCGCCGTTGCAGAAATGACCCTGAAACCCCACCCACCGCCAGCGCCAGCACAATCAGGCAACCGCCTATTTCTAGCAACTGGTTCCTTCTGCTGTCCAGGTCATGCATATCAGAGGTCAGCGAGAGGGTGCCCACGAGTTCCATGTAAGGTCCGCGCACTCGATGCACCACGCTGGTGTACTTGGGACCAGGTATCGATAACTGCGCCGGGGATTTGGGACAGGGCGGACTTCCGACCTGCCGCTGGTATTGAGCAAACAATTGGTTATTCACGTTGTAGAGACAGCCCGATACCACCGGCGGTTCCGCTCTTAGGGCTTCCAGAATTTCTCCGGCTGCGTCCTTGTCCGTGAAGTTCAGTGCGGCGCTCGAGTTCTGACCGACGATCTCGGCCAGGGTGGAAAGGCGGCTGCGGAGCAAAGAGTGGGAACTCGTGTTGTCAAACACGAGAAGGGCGGCCAGCAGGGTACATAACGCAATGCTGCTCGCAAGCAATACCACGATCGTGATATTGGCAGCTAAGCTGTTGGGACGCACCAATCTCACTTCACCCTCCTCCGCTGGTACGCACGATGGCCGCCAGACTCAAGACACGTGAGCTGATCTTCAACCCGGACTCCTGCACCACCTCAAGATTGATCATGATCTGGATATGGTCTCCAGCCCTCACCAGACCCACCATTCCGCCATTGAGAGCGAAGCTATAGTCGTCTCCCACCGTGAGAACACCCTTTTCGCGCAGCTTTTCCAGAACAGGCCGGAATTTCTTGGGTGATGAGTAAGCTATGTACACAATGTTGCACTGCGGCAGTTGCTCCTCGGAAGGCGACGCCAGAACGCGAATGCTGCGCGATTCGCTGGCCTTTCCGTCTAGCATCTTCTTAAGAATCTCGCCCATGCTACTTTCGCCCACAAATCCGATAACCAACTCACCCGAGGAACGTGGCCATTCGACATACTTGGTGAGATTGAATACGAAGGCAGCACGAACCGCGCTTTCATCCTGCAATTGCGCAAAAGCCTGCGGCGCCAGTAGCAAGATCCAGATCAAGGCGCACGCTCCCCGGCCTGGCAGACCTTTCCGCATGCCACTGTCAGCACTGGAAAAATGCCTTATCAATGTTTGCTCCGCTCGCGCTCAATCCGGCGTGTGTAGGTGACCTTGAATCGATAGCTTCGCCCGTCCTGCGGGACCGCAGATTGAATCACTTCCGGGCCCGTGGGCGTTGCCCAGCGGCGATCGAAGGCGTTGTAACAACTGGCCGAAAATTTCCAGCCGCCCCACAGGGGCTTCGTTGATACCGTGACGTTGGTCAGCAGCGACGATGCAATGCGCACGCCTTGATAGTTCTGCTGGGCATCGGTGTACAACAATTCCAGACCTGCAAAGGCTCGCCCGTAAACAGGAATGGCCGCATGCAGTTTCGCCAGCTGCCGCGGCGAATTTTCGCTCACAGTCTTGCTGACACCGTCCTGGGTGTCGGCTAACGTATAACTGGCGCGCGCTGCCCATCCCGAGGCGCGCTTGGCGTCTACTTCAAGCTCCACCCCCTTGCCGCGATCAATGCCTGCGTTGACGTAATCAGGGTTTCCACTTGCATCAGGCTGATTCTCGATCACCTGATCGAGCCGGTTGTGAAAACCATCCACCGTGACGCCCAGCCATGAGGTGAGGCCCCGCTCGAACACCACCATGTGGGAGTGGATGTCTTCCGGTGTTAGGGTCTGGCTGGGCTTCGTTGGATCGAGATTATTGGAAAAGTAAATGTCGTAGGCATCGGGAGCGCGAAACGCTTGGCTGTAGATGTACTTCAGGGAAGTCCGCGAATTCGGAAAATACATCAGCGCGAAGCGCGGACTCAACGCTGTCCCGAATGTGCTGTACCAATCCATTCGCCCGCCGGCATTCACCGTCAGCTTCGGCGTAAGATTCAGCTCCATTTCTCCAAAGGGGGCCATCAGCCAGGGATTCGCATGGTCACTGAGGAAGGTCGGTTGTCCCGGATAATAGTATTTTTGGTCAATCCGAAAGTTGTACTCTGAGCTGGCACCTGCCACCAGCCGATGCCTCCCCAGCCTGTGCTCCAGCACAATTTCCAGCCCGCCCCAATCCGCCGCGGCCTCACTGATTAGTAGGCTTCGGGTCGCTGGATCCGCTCCTCCATAGGCAAAGGTCCCCCAGAGTCGGTATGTGTCGTAGTAGCCACGCAGATGGAGGTCCGTGTTTGCAGCAAGTTTCCAGCTGTAGGTCGCATCGACATAGCCCCGCGTGTTGGTGGTGCGATCGTCGGGATCATTAAAGTTCGACCCGTAAGAACCCGTCGGAATAACTTTGAGACGACTCGAGTACAGACCCTGCACGCGGAGGTTCCCGTATTGGATATCGGCAAAGCCCTGAGCGTAGCGATCGCCATCCACATCTTCTGCCCAGCCATTGTTGGTTTCCGGCGCTGCAAACTCAGGGTAGAAGAGCTTGGAATGACCCGCGCTTTCAAAAAGGCTGCCCGACATCACGCCCGACAGCCGTCCCTTCTGCAAAGTCCCCGTAAGGCGCCCCGCCCGTCCCAGGTACGACAGCGTCTCGCCGCTCACCTCCACCGTCGCTGGTCCGCTCGCCTGGCGCGTAATCACGTTCACCACTCCCAGGACTGCATTCGTTCCGTAGAGTGAAGAACCGGGTCCACGCACGATTTCGATCCGGTCGATGAGGTCGAGATCCAGCGGAAACTCCGTGCCCAGCAGCGCGCTGTCGTAAAGATTCTCGTTAACTCGGTGACCATTGATGAGCAATAGAATGCGCGCATTGTAGTCGCCGGTTTGCAGGAACCCTTGGAGGCCAAGGTACGTATAGTGGCGATCGTAGGCGGTATAGAATCCGCGCGCGCTGCGCAGCACCTCCGCCAGCGTGCGCCAGCCATAGCGCGCAATTTCATCCGCCGTGATTACGGTCACGGCGGAAGGAGCTTTTCGCGCATCCTCCAGATACCGCGACGCGCTGGAGATTTTTACGTGCGCCAGCTCTTCGATGGAAAGGTTAGTGAGATCGCCGTCCGCCGGCTCTTGCGCCAGACCGAGCACCCCGGTGCCGAGAAAACATAGAAAGACGGCAGCTCGGACCCGCCGTATTCCAGCGCTGATGAGAAGGCTCGCCATGCCCCCATCATCGGCATTTCAGCTATGACCCTTAACAGCGTAGGACACTGTTCTTTCGGACAGTCGAAGAACCGCTGTGTCGTGAAAAATCCTGAGCCTGCCGGGTCAAGCGCAGCTTGGGCGGGTTTGCCCTCGCGGTGGCGGGAGCCCCAGGTCTCCCGCTTTTCGAAACCTGATTCTGCCCGATACCCCGAAACATTAACCAACTCGTTATCAGGTAAACATGGTATGCCGCCTCAACCAGCTCAGGCATAACATTCGCCTTCTTGACCCTCAACCCCTGATTTCCAACGATTGCAGATGGTTCCGCGCGCAAAAGCCCGCGTTGTGTTCGTTGTGGCGCTGGCACTCCTTTGTTTGTGCGGGCTTGCCTCGTATTTTGCCTTCTCCTACTTCCGCGAGAGCGCGAGTCTAGTAATTCACACCTACAACGTGCGTGATGCCTTAAGCGATCTGCAGAATGACATCAACACTGCGGGACGGGCGCGAATGGCTTATTTGATGAGTGGCGACGATTCACAATTCGCCGAATACAGGACCGCCGCCGCCCAGGTCCCCGGCGCACTACAGCGCTTGCAGGAGCTCACAAAAGATAATCCTGTTCAGGTTGCGAACTGCAACCAATATCAGGCTCTGACCAGCGAGCGGCTCCGCATTTGGGATGATTCCCTGGCACAAAAACAAAAGGGCGCGCCGATGAATCTCTCGGAGGTGCTCCGTCAGAACATTGAGTTTGCCACACGCAACGCTGATATCAGCTCGGCTATCAGGAACGAGGAAGCTCGTCTTCTGACGATTAGGAAACAAACTGCTCGTCGCTTGTTTCTAATTGCCGGCGCCATTGTGATCACCAGCTTCATCGTGGCCGTCTCGTTGCTCTATCTTCACTACCAGTTACTGAGGGGTGAACTGCAGGCCCGGGAGCGAGCTGAGCAGGCCGCACTGGAGGCGTACAGCCGTGAAGCCGCGCTTCGCCAGCAGGAAGAACGATTCCGCCTGTTCATCCAGTCAGTCAAGGACTACGCCATTTTTACCCTGGATCGCGAAGGCCGAGTTAGCAGTTGGAATGAAGGAGCAGAACGACTGAAAGGCTATCCCGCTGCAGGCATCATTGGAAAGCACTTCTCCATCTTTCATCCCGAAGAAGACTTGCAAAGCCAGAAACCACAACGCGAGCTGGAAATTGCAAGCAGAGAAGGCCGTGCGGAAGATGAAGGATGGCGCGTTCGCAAGGATGGTTCTCGGTTTTGGGCCAATGTGGTCATCACCGCTATTCGAGATGCCAATGGCGAGGTGATTGGATTTTCGAAAGTCACACGTGACTTCACCGAGAGAATGCATGCTCAAGAAGCGCTCCAACGCGCCAATGACGATCTGGCCACTGAAGTCAAGGAGAGAAAGTTGGCCCAAAGCAAGCTGGCCATTTCGGAAAATTCCCTCCGTCGACTCTCCCATCACCTTTTGCTCAGCCAGGATGAGGAACGCAAACGCATCGGCAGAGAACTCCATGACAGCCTCGGACAGTACCTGGCGATGCTGAAAATGAATCTGGATTCCCTGGAAGGCGTGCTGGCTTCCGATCCTGGCAGCGGAGTCCACCAGCAAATCGCCCATTGCATCCGCCTGGCCGAAGAGTCAATTCGCGAAGTGCGGACCATCTCCTATCTCTTATATCCTCCCATGCTGGAAGAATTGGGCCTGAAGTCGGCGATTCCCTGGTACCTGGAAGGCTTTTCCAAGCGCAGCAAGATTCAGGTCACATTTGAAGCCGATCCCGATTTCGTTCGCCTCCCCCGGGAAGTCGAGCTGGCTTTGTTCCGGATACTTCAGGAGAGCCTCAGTAACGTGCACCGCCATTCCGGAAGTTCGACAGCCAGTGTCCGCCTGTCGATGGCCCAAGGAATGGCAGTTTTGGAAATCCTGGACAAAGGCAGGGGAATCCCGGCTGGCCTTCTGCAGGGTTCCGACGAAACCAACTTAGGTCTTGGATTGCGCGGCATGAAGGAGCGCATGCAACAGCTTGGCGGGAACTTGGAAATTATCTCAACTGAAGAGGGCACAACCGTAGTTGCCGCCGCTCCTGCGAAGGAGCCGGTCTCAAGCTTAACCCAGTCAGCGTAGGTCGATTGATCACATCTCTGATTCCGAGAGGAAGGGTATGGCTGCAAGAATCGTAATCGCCGACGATCACGAAATCGTTCTCGAAGGCATCCGTACGCTCATCGCCCGGGCTGGGCGAGACTGGGCAATCTGCGGTGAAGCAAGAAATGGCAGAGACGCCGTGGAGATGGTCAAGACCCTCAAGCCCGATATCGCTGTCCTCGACATCACCATGCCGGTGATGAGTGGTTTGGAAGCAGCAGGTCAAATCACCAGTTTGGGCTTACCCACTCGGACGCTGATTTTCACCATGCACGAGTCCGAGCGCCTGCCCACTGACGTTCGTGCCTCTGGTGCGCATGGCTACGTTCACAAATCTCAGGCCGCTCGAGATCTGATTCGAGCTATCGATTGCCTGCTGGCGGGAGATACTTTTTTCGGAGCTCTTCCCGAGAAGTCCAAAAAAGAAAACGAGGAGCCCAATCCCGGATCGCTTTTTTGTATGGGACTGGCGTTCGCTTGCTGAACCTGATTGCCCGCTGGCTCGGAATCACTCCTACGCCCTGTGTCCATCGCCTTAGGGGTTTACCGTGGCATTAAGAGCGTTCCCGCTGGCAGGAAGCACGAATCCTGGGGGCGCAGGAACCGTCAGCGTGGTAGACCCGGTTGCCACGGGGTGGAATGTGAGGCTCTGAGTCAGACTGCCGGGCGAAATAGCCTGTGTGCCAACTATAGTTGCTACTCCATTTGTCCCCTGCTGAATCGTGAACGCGAGCGTCAGCCCACCCTTGACGGCCTCCTCTGCTACCGGCGCCAGTGTCACCGGATCCAACTGGAACGCCTCAACCGTTAGCGGCTTATCGCCTCCCCCGATCTGTCCCAGAGAAGTCGAGAAGTCCTGCCCGATTCCATTCTGACTGGCCAGAACTAACCCCGAGGGTGCCAGCGTAACCTGGATCGTGCCGTCCGCAAATTGATTTGCCTGGTCGTGCGCGGTCAACGTCACTGACGAGCCGGAAGTTGGTGCGGCCGCCAGCGCCTGCACAAAGAAGGTGGGGAATCCAGAGCCATTCAGGCCATTATTTGGCTGAATCGTAATTGTGATCGAACTCGATCCTGCCGTGTTGTTGGCGTTCGACAGCACCACATTGCCATCGGAACTGGAGATCTTGATTGTCATCGTGTTCGGCGCATTCACATTGAGCGCGCCCGAAGCGCTCACTTCCAGATTGGCGCCGATCACTTGATTCGCCATGTTCAGACTGATAGCGGGCTGCGACACCGTTGCAACTATCTGCCCGCCCGTCGTGGGAGTGCTAAACGCGGGCGAGCACGCAGGTGCGCAGGTGATACTGCCCACGTCCACGCTGAGCGTGCTGTTACCCTGGCCCTTAGGAACAAACGTGAGGACACTGTTCGAGGTGTCGCCTCCTGCCAGCGTGGCGATGTTGCTGTTCC
>DASPRM010000002.1 GCA_035624455.1 Terriglobales bacterium | reverse complement strand
AAAATCGAGCGCCTCTTCGCCTGGCTGAAGAACTTCCGGCGCCTGCTGGTGCGTTGGGAACGACATAGCGCAAACTTCCTCGGCATGATTCAACTGGCATCCATGTTGATCCTGCTGAGACGTTTGTGAGACCACTTCTGAGTGCTGATTGCTGTTTCTTTACAGTTTTTCGTAGAAGTCGCAGGCCGAGCACGAGATGTACATTCCGCCCGCCACGCCGCGCTCGTTGTCTTTGAGGCGCTTGACGATGCGCGTCGCCTTCCCGCACTTGGGACAATCGGTGCTCTTGCTGGTATCCATGACCTTCTTGCGGTCTGCTGTCTTTGCAACTTTCGCCATTTCGATCTCCTGATCTCGACCGGGGCTAGCGTGCCGCCATCGCAGGAGCCAATGCTCGGCTTTCCGGTCCCAAAAATTTTGCACTTTGCTGAGTATCGGCGTTTCTGCGGGGTTCCACGGCTGCCGGGCCGGTGAATACCGGAATTATTGCTCTACTCTCTGTGCCACTTTGATTTTACACTAGGCGCACGGGGGAGGTAGAAGGGCCAGTTTGATTCCCCAAATGAGGATTGATCATGGCTTCTCTCAAGTTTTTCCGCTGGTCCGACGTTGAATTGGAAAACCTGAATCCGCTGCTCGACCGTCAGCTCATAACGGGTGAAAACGTGATGCTGGCACGGGTTCTGCTCAAGAAGGGATGTGTCGTCCCGGAGCACAGCCATCACAATGAACAGCTTACGTTTATTCTTGAGGGAGCGCTGAAGTTCTGGATTGATGGTCGCGAAATCGTAGTGGGTCCGGACGAAGTGCTCTGTATTCCCTCGAACATGCCGCATAAGGCTGAGGCGCTGGAGGACACCGTGGATATGGATATCTTCTATCCGCCGCGCCAGGACTGGCTGAACAAGACCGATGACTATTTGCGGGGCGTGGCGAAGAAGTAGGCAGGCCGAGCCACGATTTGCCGGAGTGCTGACTGCTAAGTGCTGCTCTTCGGATTACCGATTACAATTCCCGCCTAGAGTGCGCGTAATTCCGACTTAGAAAGAGGTCGTTTTCATGGCCCTGAAATTCAAGGGAGTCGATTTCATCGCGTTCGATGGCCTGCTTTCCGAAGACGAGATCCTGGTTCGCGACAATACCCGAAAGTTTGTGGAAGAGAATCTCATCCCCATCATCGAGCAGTGCAACCGCGAAGGCCGCTTTCCCAAAGAACTGATCCGTCCGATGGGAGAGCTTGGCTTTTACGGCGCCAATCTCAAGGGATATGGCTGCGCCGAAATGTCGAATGTCGAGTACGGTCTCGTCATGCAAGAACTGGAGCGTGGAGACAGCGGGTTGCGGTCGTTCGTGAGTGTGCAGTCGGCGCTGGTGATGTATCCGATCTACGCGTTTGGCAGCGAGGAGCAGAAGCAGAAGTGGCTACCGGGGATGCAAAAGGGCGAGAAGCTGGGATGCTTCGGACTGACCGAGCCCGATGCCGGCTCCAATCCCGGCGCCATGCGCACCCGCGCGCGCAAAGATGGGAACGACTATGTGCTCAACGGCGAGAAGATGTGGATTACCTCGGGCTCGATCGCTGACGTGGCGGTGATCTGGGCAAAGATGGAAGACGAGGGCGATCGTGTACGCGGGTTTCTGGTCGAGACCAATCGGCCCGGCTTCCGCGCTGCGGATGTGCATGGCAAATGGTCGCTGCGGGCCTCGGTGACGTCGAGTTTGTCGCTGCAGGATGTGCGCGTGCCCGCCTGCAACCTGTTGCCCAAGACGGAAGGGCTGAAGAATGCCCTTATGTGCCTGAACCAGGCACGCTATGGTATTGCCTGGGGCGGCATCGGTGCGGCGATGGCCTGCTATGACTGCGCGCTGCAGTATGCGCAATTTCGCAAGCAATTCCGCGATCAACCGATCGCTTCGCATCAGCTGGTGCAGGAAAAGCTGGTGTGGATGATCAGCGAGGTTACCAAGGCGCAGCTTTTGGCGCTGCAAGTCGGACGCCTGAAGGATCAGAATAAGGCGCAGCACTACCACATCTCGATGGCCAAGCGAAACAACATATGGATGGCGCTCGAGTGCGCCCGCCTGGCCCGCGACATCCTGGGAGCGAACGGAATCGCGGATGAATACCCGATCTTCCGCCACATGGCGAACCTGGAATCAGTGAAGACGTACGAGGGCACGCACGACGTGCACACGTTGATTATCGGGAATCAGATTACGGGGATGGATGCGTTCTAGGGTGCTTTGGAATTGCGGTCGAGCTTTGCTCGACCTCAACGGACGGGACGTCCGTTCCCACGCTTTCTCTGTGATCCACGCCATTGACGCTTGCCCAATCCGGGCGCATTATTGCTGCCCGCATGTTCAGTGAGTTTCATCTAGCTTTCCCGCTCGCTGGTCCGTTTCGCTTCTGCCCTCATTCCAAGATTCCGGATTGCGCGCACCAGCCGGCACTCTCGCAGGAGGTATCATCATGGCTACCCAAGTCAGACCTGAAACCAATCTGAAGAAAGCCAAGACCTACGGCGAAAACATCGAAAGCGACTTAGCGCTGGAGTTCCTTCGTGTAGTGGAAAAGGCCGCTATCGCTTCCGCCCGCACCATGGGACAGGGCGAACGCAAGCTCGCCGACCAGGTGGCCACCGAAGCCATGCGCCACACCATGGACTCAGTGCCCATGCGCGGCACCATCGTGATCGGCGAAGGCGAGCGCGACGAGGCCCCCATACTCTACATCGGCGAACGCGTTGGCGCGGAGTTTCCTGACGGTTCGCATGTTCCGGAAGTCGACATCGCTGTCGATCCGTTGGAGGGCACCAATCTGTGCGCTACCGGCGCCCCCGGAGCCATTACCGTGCTGGCTGCGTCCGAACGTGGCGGATTACTGAACGCTCCCGACTGTTACATGGAGAAGATCGTGGTCGGCCCATCCTGCAAGGGCATGGTCGAGATGGATGCGCCGGTTGCCGACAACTTGAAGGGCATTGCCAAGGGTTTGGGCCGCGACGTCGAGGACCTGGTGGTCATCGTGCTGGACCGCCCGCGGCACGAGAAGCTGATCCGCGATATCCGCCAGGCTGGGGCTCGAATCAAATTGATTTCCGACGGCGATCTTTCGGCTGGGATTGCCGCCGCCGTGCTGGGAACGGGTGTCCATGCGGTGATGGGATCGGGCGGTGCACCCGAGGGCGTAATTACTGCGGCTGCCATCCGTTGCCTCAACGGCTACATGCTGGGACGCCTGGTTGTCGACAAGCCGGAGCTGGAGGAGCGCATCGCCCGCATGGGCATCAAAGACAAGAAAAAGATTTATCGCGCCGAAGACCTGGCGCCGGGCAAGCAGATCATCTTTGCAGCGACTGGTGTGACCGAAGGCGCGCTCATGCGCGGCGTGCGTTTCTTCGGTGAGGGCACCCGCACGTCGTCAGTGATCATGACGCTGAACACCGGGAAGGTGCGCTTCATCGAGAGCATTCATCTGGAGAAGAAGCCCGACGTTAAGGTGCGATTCGCCTGATGACCTCGGCCGAAGTCGTCATTGTGGGTGGCGGAATCGTCGGCTCGAGCATCGCTTACCACCTGACGGAAGCGGGATGCACCGACGTGCTCGTCGTCGAGCGGGAGACTCACCAGGGCAAGGGATC
>DASPRM010000001.1 GCA_035624455.1 Terriglobales bacterium | reverse complement strand
GGCGGGACAACTTGTTAAATACAAAGCAAACCGCTACATCGGCCATGAAATCTCGATGTACACGAGCAGCGACGCCTTTCCGCCAGCGCCAGACTCCTATGAACTGGACGGTGTGCGCGGGTTGCTAGCATTCACCGATTGCGACAACATTCGGTTTACCTATGACTTCTACGGGGTATATTTCGATCTGAGCAAGGTACCATTCGTCGATCCCCCTGATATTAACGTTGACGCCAGCGCGACAGTTGAGACCTACCACCGTATGCCGACCCTATGTACAGTGTGCGACACGAAGCTCGCGGTAACTTCTGCCTGGCACAAAAAACACTGATTGCTGTTAGCGAGGGAGTGAATCCCGTGGGATTCCTCCTTCGCTCTCCCGACGCTGCCTCTTCCTAATCGATGACAGGTCCCAGCGAACCCCAGATAACTGTCGCTAAGAAGGCGTTAGCACTCAAAACCCTCATTGGCGCGTGAATGAGTGATATTGCGGTTTATCGTCAGCTCTCGTGCCAGGCAGATTTAGGTCCTGTATCCAGGCGATGAAGACAGCTACCAAGTGCTAACTGCTGATTGCTGATCGCTGAGTGCTGAATGCTTGCTTACGATCCGCCCGCCAGGGCGGTGGTAGTGGAGACTCGCAGATATTTGTAGGGATTTACGGGAACATCGTGCAGCCAGACTTCGTAGTGCAGATGCGGTCCCGTGCTGCGGCCGCTGCTGCCCACATACCCGATCACCTGACCACGCTGAACATGTTGTCCGGCGGTTACGGCCCAGCTTGACAGGTGCCCGTAGCGGGTTACAACCCCGCGTCCGTGATCGATTTCAATCATGCGACCGTAGCCTGCGTAGGCAGAGGCGAAGATGACCACGCCCTCGGCCGGAGCGACAATCCGTGATCCGAATTCGCTGGAGATATCGACGCCGCGGTGAAATGCACCTTCACCGTTGAACGGGTCAATGCGCTCACCGAAAGCCGCGGTGATCGGACCCTCCACCGGCCACAACGTTGGTACCTGCGCCAGCCGCGCCCAGTCTTCCATGGTGGGATGCGCGAGATTCATGGAAACGCCCAGCGTAGCGGCTCCGCTCAGCGCAGTACGGCGCAGGGCAGTGAGCTGGTCAAGCGACCATTCCACGTCCGCGTCACCCTCATCCGCGGTGAGCTTCTTGAGCACGGGATCGGATTTCAATCCATATAGCGCCGAGACTTCATTGGCCAGAGAGCCCAGCGATGCCACCTGCATGTCCTTTTCGCGGGCCGCTTGTTCCAGGCGGCTGTAACGATTCCTCAAGGCGGCGGTCTCGGAACGGAGCTGGTTGAAACGGGTCACCTTCATCAGCATGCGGGTATACGATCCGGCCATGCCCGTGACCATCAGCATGCCGATCAGCGCGCCTACCATGAAGACGTAGGCATAGTGCAGGGGAATGTTGACTTTACGCAGCTCTCCGTCGGCGTCCCGAGCCACGAACAGGATGTAAGTCCGTTTACGCAATAATCCACTCCAAAACAGAAATGAACCGCCCACGAGCCAAGCACACGGACCTCAGGGCACCGGGGCCAACTTCATTCCGTCGCCGCGCGAGGCAGGTTTGCCTAGTGGGTCTCCGGCGCGCGGCCTCCTCCTCCAGAATTGGGAGCGAATCACTTGCTGCTCAGCGAGACTCCCGGGCGAAGGTTCCGGAGCCTCGTGGAAGCTGGAGGCTAACAGACGGCTTCTTTCAGTGTCAACTTTCCAAGGGGAAACCTTGGACCATGAACTTGTGCGACCCTTCGCGAATTACTCCAGCAACTCTCATCCTGCCAATCATTCAGGGACCGGCAGTGTGGTTTTTTGATGGCAGTCGTGTATAGTTCGGCTGCCTTGCCCAAACCGGAAAAACAGCTGATCCGGCGCCTGCGAAGTCTTGCACGTTTTAAGGGAAGGTTACCAAGGTCACTGGTCACGGGCATCGGTGATGATTGCGCAGTTCTCAGGGTCCAGCCGGGCCACGAGGTTCTTGTGACGACCGACTTGAACCTTGAGGACGTCCACTTCCGGCGGGCCTGGCATCCGGCGGAATCCGTGGGTCACCGCTGCCTAGCGCGCGGGCTCAGCGATATTGCGGCGATGGGAGGTGAGCCCCTGGCGGCCTTTCTCTCGCTCGGGCTGCCTGCCCAGCTTCCCCAGTCATGGGTTGATGCCTTCCTGCGCGGCCTGCTGGGCCTGAGCCGGCGATTTCATGCGCCCCTGGCAGGCGGTGATATTGCTCAGTCAACGGCGGGCATACTCGCCGACATCATGGTGGTGGGTTCGGTGCCGCGGGGAGAAGCCATCCTGCGCTGCGGTGCGCGTCCCGGTGATGTCATCTACGTGACCGGAAATCCTGGGTCATCAGCTGCTGCTCTCGGCCTGCTGCGCAACGGCAAGAAATTGCGTCCCCGCTCGTATCCGGCACACTTCTTTCCCACTCCACGCATTGAAATTGGCCGCTACCTTCGGCGAGAGCGGCTGGCATCAGCGATGATCGATGTCAGCGACGGTATCTCCACCGATCTCGAGCACATCTGCCAAGAGTCAGAAGTGGGTGCGGTGCTTTGGACAGGAAGCATGCCCAGCGATCATCTGGAATATGCTCTCCACGGTGGCGAAGACTACGAATTGCTGTTCACCGCAGCGAAGTCGTGGCGCGTTCCCGCGAAGATCGGTGCGGTACCGGTGACGGCGATCGGCGAGATCATTCCGTCCGGCAAGCGGCAAATCTGGCTGGAAGAAAACGGAAGACGACGCCGGCTGAAAATCCGCGGCTGGGAGCACTTCTCCAGGAAATTGCGATCGGGTAATTTGTAAGCGGGTAATCGGCGGCAGTACGGACAGCGGCGGCAGGTTATCAGGTTGTAGTACCACCGAATCCTCGCCAGCGGGCGGCAAATCCCACAGGCAGAGTAAGTTTCAGCCTATAATCAGTCATGGCGACCCTTCGCCAACAGATCGCAACGAATATGTTGCGGGTCACGCGGTTTCGTGACCTGCTGAGCGCGGTACGCGCTTACCGGCCTAATGACGATCTGGACATCATCCGGCGTGCCTACGATTTTTCCCTAGCCCACCATGCCGGTCAGTCTCGCGCCTCGGGTGAGCCTTACCTTGTCCACCCGGTCGAAGTCGCCTACATCCTGGCCGAGATGAAGCTCGACGCCAATTCGATCGCCGCCGGGCTGCTTCACGATTGCGTGGAAGACACCTCCGTCACCATCGTCGATGTGCGCAAGGAGTTCGGCGAGCAGGTAGCTCACCTGGTGGAAGGGGTCACCAAGATCGGCAAAATCAATTTCTCTAATAAGGAAGAACGCCAGGCCGAGAACCTCCGCAAGATGATGCTGGCGATGGTGGATGATATTCGCGTCATCCTCATCAAGCTCGCCGACCGCCTGCACAACATGCGGACACTGGAGCACCTTCCGCCAGAGCGCCAGGAAGCCATAGCGCGGGAGACCCTGGATATCTACGGACCCATCGCTCACAGGCTGGGCATGGGCAAGATTCGCGGCGAACTGGAAGATCTGGCTTTCCGCTATATGGATCCCATCGCCTTCCAGCAGGTGCATGACGCCGTCGAACAGCGGCGCAAGGCAGGGGAAGAGTTCCTGACCCACATCACCGGGATCATCCGCGACAAGCTGCGCGAGACTGGAATTGAAGCGCGCGTCGAGAGCCGCATCAAACGGCTACACAGCATCTGGCAGAAGCTCCAGCGCCAGCGCATTACGGTGGACCAGACCTACGACCTATTCGCGGTGCGCATCATCACCAACAGCGTCAACGACTGTTACGCCGTGCTCGGCACCATTCACAACCTGTGGCGGCCGGTGCCCGGGCGGATCAAGGACTTCATCGCCATGCCGCGGCCCAATCTCTATCAGTCCCTGCACACTACGGTGATCGCGGAGAACGGTACTGCTTTCGAAGTGCAGATCCGGACGGAAGAGATGCACAAGATGGCGGAGGAGGGTATCGCGGCCCATTGGAAGTACAAAGACGGTCCGATCTCAGCCAAAGACGAGCAGCGGCTAGCGTGGCTGCGGCAGGTAGTGGAGTGGCAGCGGGACGTATCCGATCCCGATGAATTTCTAGCCACGCTAAAAATCGATCTCTACCCCGAGGAGGTTTATACCTTCACGCCCAAGGGGAAGGTGGTGACGCTGCCGCGCGAGTCCACGCCGATCGATTTCGCTTATTCGGTCCATACCGAAGTTGGACATGCCTGCGTGGGAGCCAGGGTGAACGGCCGCATGGTGCCGATCCGACACAAACTGCGCAGCGGGGACATCGTCGAGATCATCACGCAACCGGGTCATCAGCCCAGCCGCGACTGGCTGACGCTGGTTAAGTCGTCGCGCGCGCGGCAGAAAATCCGCCACTGGCTCAACGTACACCAGCGCGAGCGGGCTATAGAAATCGGTAAGAAGCTGATCGAGAAAGAGTCGCGCAAGTACCGCGTTTCGCTCAAAGACATCAAGGACACCGACTACCAGCGCGTGGCCTCCGATCTCGGCCTCGGTCGCGCGGACGATCTGCTGGCCACCATCGGATACGGCAAGTTCTCAGCCCGCCAGATTCTTGCCCGTCTGGCGCCAGTCGCTGCCGAACAGGAGACCTCCGAAGCGGAGAAGACCACCGGCCTCACCAGCGTGGTGCGGCGGGTTTTTGGCGGAGAGACCTCCGCCATCTCCGTCAAGGGCCACGACGATCTTCTGGTGTACCGCGCACGCTGCTGCAATCCCATTCGCGGCGAGGAGATCGTCGGCTACGTCACCCGCGGCAAGGGTGTCGCAGTGCATTCCAAGCATTGTCCTAACGTGCAGAATCTGATGTATGAGAGCGATCGCCGCATCGATGTCGAATGGGCCCGCCGGGATGGCGGCGCCTATCCGGTGAAGCTGACTGTCTTCTGCGACGACCGCGCCGGCATGCTCAAGCAGATGACCGCGGTCATCAGCGACGAGAACACCAACATCCGCAACATCGAAGCCCGCACTGGCGACAATCAGGCCACCATCGAGGTGGTCATTGATATCGAGGACCTCAAGCACCTGGAACGGATTGTGAGCGGCATTCGCAAAATTCCTGGCGTGCACGATGTGCAGCGCGTGCAGAAAATCCAATAAGGACGTTTGTGGCGCAGGGGAGGTATCGTCCGTTTGTGTCGGGAGCCCGCTAGCCGCTTCGCTGCCGGACTGCTAACCGGCATACGGTTCTGATCGTTAGCTGAGTCTTTAATATGGCAAGCTGATTCCTGTTAAACTGTTCGCCAGCCCGAATTCCAAGAAATCCTGAAGATGTGGGAGAGCGCTTTGCGTTTTGCTGTAGGCCCCTTGATCCTCTTGCTGACTGCTTGTGCACTTGCTCAACAAGCCGATCCACCTTCGATGCCCGCGGAATCGGCCGGCCGAACCGCCGACGGGACAGCAAGCCAGCGGTCTTCAAGCCAGCCGGCGCCGGGCCGACCAGAAACTTCGCCGCCAGCCGGAACCACCTCCGCCGGTCCCCCCGACGCGCCCAGTTCATCCTCCTCCAACGCTGATCCCGTGCAGCCGGCGATACCTGTATCGAAGCAGCAGCCCAAGCGGATCCTCGGCGTCATGCCCAACTTCCGCGCTGTGAGTGCAGGAGCGATTCCTCCTCCTCCCACTCCCAAACAGGCGCTTGAGATTGCCACCCAGAACAGCTTCGATTACTCATCGTTCATCTTCGTGGGTGTTACGTCGTTAATGGCCGAGGCCACGGATGCTCATCCCCAGCTAGGCAAAGGCATAGGCGGCTATGGAGAGTATTACTGGCGGGGACTTGTGGATAAGACTGACGGGAATTATTGGGTGATCTTCATCCTCCCTACCATTCTCCATCAGGACGGACGCTACTTTGCCATGGGGGAAGGGGGCTTCTGGAAGCGCGGTTGGTACGCCGCTTCGCGCGTTGCTGTCACGCGTAACTACGAGGGACAAAGCACCTTCAATGCCTCCGAAATCTTCGGCCGCGGCATCGCCCAGGCAATCTCAATTTCCTATTACCCCAGCCAGGACCAGACGGCCGGCAAGATTATGAAGAAGTATGGCTTCGCGCTCGGACGTGACGCCCTCACCCAGATGTTCCGCGAATTCTGGCCTGACATCGCCACCCACATTCTGCACCGCAATCCATAACTCAGGGCTGGGTTCCCGGCCTCAGCCAGGAACTCCTCACCAGGAACCCCGGTGTGCGCGTGACAATTGGTTGCAAGGAGACGTCTGTGGCAATTGCTGAAGGCTAAGTGCCGATGGTCACTCTGTGTAGAATCTTGCTATGTCCGCGGAGGATATCGAAATGAAGCAGGTCATCGCCACCAGGGAGGCGCCTCAGGCTATCGGGCCCTATTCGCAGGCTATCAAGGCAGGCGGCCTGTTATTCACTTCCGGCCAAATCGCCATTGATCCTGCGACCGGTCAGGTTCTCAACGGCACCATCGCCGAGCAGACCGAGCGTGTGCTGCGCAACATCAACGCTCTGCTGTGGGCGGCGGGGACGGAGATGGATCGCGTCATCAAGACCACCGTCTACCTGAAGAACATGTCGGATTTCGCCGCGATGAATGAGGTTTACGCCCGCTTCTTTTCGCAGAATCCTCCCGCTCGATCTACGGTGGAGGCGGCACGCCTGCCAAGAGAGGTTCTGGTGGAGATCGATGTGATCGCGCTGGCGTGATGCCCAACTAGATCGGCGCCCCACCTGCGGCCTTCGTTGTCCTAAGGCAGGAAATCGAGGCACCAGCCGAGTACAGCGCCTCTTTGCCGACTGCTGATTGCTGACTGCTGACTGCTTCTATGCCTTGACGACTTTGCCGCTCTTCAAACAGACGGTGCACACCCGCATCTTCTTCGTCTGTCCGTTGACCTTGGCGCGCACCGGATGCAGGTTCACGTTCCAGCGGCGCTTGCTCACGTTGTGCGCGTGACTGATATTGTTACCAAACTGCGGCCCCTTGCCGCACACATCACATACTTGTGCCATGACTCCCTCAGAAAAGTTCGCGAATGATAGCGCAAAGCGTCAATTTTAGCGGATTCACTCGGATATCAGCAAATCACGTCCATTGGCGAAATGCCGATCCTTCTCACGTGCGATACTGAGGTTATGTCCACCCCACGCGATCCTCGGGCCACGATTCCCCAGGCGGTGAAGGTGAACGTCTCCAGCGGCTCCGGCATGGACATCGACTGGAAGGATGGCCATCACAGCCACTACACCTTTCAGTACCTGCGCGACGCCTGTCCCTGTGCCCTATGCGATGACGACCGCCAGAAAGCCGGACGAGAGCCGGGAGAACCAGTCAAACCCGCTCCCGGTGCGCTCCCCATGTTCAAGCCGGCGCTGAAGCCCACACATACCGAGGGTGTGGGCAAGTACGCCATCCGCTTTGTCTGGAATGATGGTCACGAGCATGGCATCTATTCGTGGGAATTTCTGCGTGAATTCTGTCCCTGCGCGGAGTGTTCTGCTGCTCGCGCCACGGCCAAAATCCCCGGGTCCGTTCCCACGCGCACTACGCCGCACTAAAGCAGCAGTCAGCAATCAGCAGTCAGCAATCAGCCAAAGAGCATAACCACGAAGGACACGAAGGAAGCCCCGGGCGGAATCGTCCCGAAACTTGCTGCAGAGTCTCCTTTGAGGTCCTTTGTGGTTTTTGTGGTCAGGTTTGGTATTGGTTTGGCTAAATGCTGAGTGCTGAATGCTACACCTTTTCAAGCGCCTTGCGGACCGCCACCATCTGACCCAAGTGATACGCGTTGTGATCGGCCAATAGCAGTGCTTCGCGCAGGATGGTTTGCCCGCTTCCGTGGGGAATCGGCGCGAACAGATCTGTGGAAGACTTCGACACCAGCTGCTGCATGTCTCTAAGGTCTCCCAGAAACTGTTTCACGCTTTTGCTCCACGCGGCAGGGCTGGCAGGCGCCGGCTTTTCCGGCCAGTATCCCTCTGGCCATTCCGGCGATTTGTGTTTGGGATTGATGCTGAATTGATAGATGTCCCACTGTGCAATGCGCATGTGCTCCAGCAACTCCCAGGGTGAGTGCTCGAAACTGCCGGCACGGAGACCTCGCAAGGCTGCTGGAATGCTCTCCACCACTTCGTCGGGAGTGAGATGTGCGCCGCCGCCGCGGAGAATTTCCAGCAGGTGCTCACGCAGGCTTTTGATTTGCTCGTCTTCCATGGGATATCAGGCCGGGCTAATTGTAGAAGACAATCGCCGCCCTTCGGATCAGTCCATCAGAAATTTCCAGATACTGGAAATTCGCCCGGCGTTCTTCGGCGAGGTGGGAAACCGCGGTGCTTAGTCGCCAGCTTTGGATTTTCAATTTGGCCGGTTGACCGTTTCTCTCATCGACCTTTTTTCTTTCCTCCCCCCAGCAGGCCTTGAACCAGCCCCTGGACTGCGTCTTGCTGCTGGTTCTGCTGTTGGGTGCCTTGTCCCTGGCTGAGCCGCTGCGAGAGTTGCTGAGACAATGTGCTACCCACGAGGCTGCCGACGTCCGGGATAAACTCCGGACGCGAGGTTGTACCGGCAATGCGGAAGGGCAGCGTGTCCGGTGTTTTCCCGCTCGCGCCAGCAAGAGACGCCAGACCGCCTAGTGTGCTGCCCGCCGCCGTGTTCAGCTTGGCCACCATGTGGAAGTTCAGGTTGTCGGTCGGGCTCACCGTGCCCGCCCCGGTGACTGCGCCCAGCTCCGCCACAATCAGGTTGATATTGTCGGCCTTCGTTCCATCAGGAGCGATCCGCAGGTTGGCGCTCATGGTCTGGATCGTAGTGTCGTTGCTCTTCTGAACTCCCGCAAACTGGGCCACAGTCGCCAGCTGCGAACCCATGCTGAACCCGCTGAGCTTGGCGTTGTTCATCTCTATTCTGCCGGTCGTGACCAGCCGGTCCACTGGGCCGGTGAGATTGAGATTCGTGGTCACCGTGCCGCCCTGCAGTGAAGACCCCGCGGGCAGAGTGACTCCGAATGCCGGCAGCAGATTGGCAATGTCCTGCATCGGCATAGCACGGCCATTGAAATTCATGTTCAGCACCGTGGATGTACCGCGAGCGTCGTAAGTTCCAGTGACATGGGCCAGCAGGTTTCCAGCGTGCACATCGCCCTTCTGGATCACGCCGCCCAGCCGCCGCATGTCGTAGTTGGCCGCGTAGTCCAAAGACACCGGAAGATTGGTCGGACTGCCGTTTTTCACCATGCGAAGCTTTTGCGTCTTCACCGTTCCTTGAGAATGCAGGTTTCCGTTCTCCGAGTTGAGATTGCCAGAGTAGTCGAGGATTCCGGAGATGCCCGAATCAGGAGGAAAGAAGCCACTGGAGGTCAAGTTCAGGTCGCTGATGTTCAGAGCTGCCTGAAGCGGCGTCATGGCAGCATCCTGCGAATCCAGAGGACCCGCCTTGCCTTCCAACTTCACCTTTCCCCCGCCCGGCGCTGTGGCGGTCAGGGTGAACGGAATGGCTGCGCCCGGAGCCAGCCCTTTGGCGTCCAGGTCCACGTCGCTATAAGAGTGCGGCTTGCTACCAGCGCGCCCCACCGTAACCCGCCCATTCTGAATTTTCAGCGCCTCGACACTGAATGCTTCGCGCGACGCGGGCGGGGCTGGTCCCTGAGGCTGCTTGGTCTGAGTTCCGGCTTTCGAAGATGGCGCCGCTTGCGTTCCCGCAGTTTTGCCGATGCTGGAGAAATTCCATTTTCCGTCAGCTGATTGCAACAGGTTTACGTCGGGTTCTACCAGGGTCAAGGAAGTAATCCGGAGCTCGCGTGACTGGATCAGCGGACCCATCTCCACGCCCACCTGTAGCGATTTCGCGCGAATGAACGGGGAGTTGCTGAAAGCGGGGTCGTCAGCGATGGTGATGTTGTCCGCTCGCAAAGCGCCGGAGAGCGGCGAAAATTTGATGTTGCCGATCGTGACTTTCCGGCCCAGAGCCTGCTGCAACTTGGCTTCGATTTGCGGCCGGAAGGTGTTCGCGTCGACCAGCACCGCTACCGCAATCAGGGCGATAACCAGCAGCCCAACAACAACAGCAACAGCAATCAGAATTTTGCGCATCAGGAGACCTCGGTTTCCTCAGGATGAGGCTTCGACTTAAGGTCAGTCAGCGGTGGCCTGACCTGTGTTGGCACCTTTGTGGACAAGGGCAACAACCGCCATGTCATTGATACTTGGGAGATCACCCCCGTTGCGGTTGCCCAGGTGCTGCAGAAAACGGCGTTTCTTACCCTGTTCGATGTAATCTCCGGCATCAGCCAACAGCTTGCCGCAGATCTCGGAAGCCCCATGCTTCGGAGCTGCAGCCAAGCTGGCTTTCAGACGCTCGAGCCCATACTCTTCACCGCGGGCCCTGGCTCCCAGCAGGCCGCGGGTGGTCAGTGCCAGAACCGCGCCAGGCTGCAGGGCGCAAACCATGGCGTCGTGGGTGGCATGAGAAAACAGACCCAGCGGCAGTCCGCTGGTCTCCAGCATGGTAATTCCGCCTGGGTCCCGGACTAACGCTGGAACCTGGCCCGGGTTCACATAAGAAATGATGCCCATTTCCTCGTTGTAGCACCCAAAAAATGCGGAAGCACAGCGCACTCCGCCAGCCGCCGAAAGAATGGTCTGGTTGACCTCAAGGGTCAGTTCGGTTACCGCATCCGACTCATTCAGCACATGGGAGCGGAACAACTCTGGTCCACGCTGGTGGATGGTTTCCTGCACGGCAGCAGCGATGGCCAGAGCCTGACTGCGTTCGCCGGCTATATCGATCAGCAGGACCAGCATACGACCGGGTCCAACTTCCAGGAAGTCGTAGAAATCTCCACCCTTAGGAGTGGCGCAATACTGCGCGGCAAGATCAAGTGAGCCGATGCGGGGAAGCACAGTGGGCACGGGTTGCCGCAATGGCTCCGGTTCGGCTTTGCTCTGAAAAGGACGTCGCATGTGCTGCCGCGGGCAGAAACAGAAAGTTAGCACAGAGCGGAGGGGTTTGAAGCAAGAAAGATGTCGGCTGGCTGTGACCTTCGGAAGTAACGGCTTTTTCGGCGGCCACCCGGTCGGCGCTAACTGGGCGATAGCACAGTCCCGCCGACTCTACTCAAAATTTTCCATCATCCAGACGTCACCCCCCTGCGGCAGAAAGCGGTCAAACAGGATCCACTTCCCATCAGGCGACCACACCGGGTAATCGATCCGGATGGTAGGATCGGAGAATTCGTAAATCTTTTCTGGCTTGCCGCCCACAACCGGTGAAACCCAAAGCACGCGGTGACCAACTACGTCCATGATCCGCGAGTGATCGGGTGAGAACGACATATGCGAGCCGCCGGCGGATTCCACCAGAGGTTCGGGATCTCCACCTTGCAACTTGACCTGCATGGTCTGCGGTTTTCCGCCACAAGAGGGGCAACGGTAGATCACGCCGTCTCCGGTCGCAGTCCAGCGCGCAAAGTGGCCGGTGATTCCCGTGCGGGTGAGTTGGCGGGCATCACTGCCGTCAGGCCGCATGACCCACAGCTCCAGGCGGCCGCCGCGGTCGGATTGATAAGCAATCCAGTTCCCGTCGGGGGAGAAGAAGGGATTCAGGTCCACATTGCCCTTGGTCAGCTGCTGGAGTGCGCCCGATTCCACATCGAGGATCCAGATGTTGGGCGTGCCCGAGCGCGACGAGAAGAACGCAATCTGCTTTCCGTCCGGCGACCAGTTCGCCTGGAAGTCTCCCCCGGGACCGCGCGTCAGTTGACGGTCGCTGCCGTCCTTGAAGGAATGCACCCAGATGTTCATATCGCCGCTGCGGTCGGAATTAAAAGCAATGCTCTGCCCATCGGGCGACCATGCTCCGCGGCTGTCTTCGCGGGTAGTCGCCAGCACCGCCTGAGGAGGTCCGGTTGACATGCCAGTGTCAGGCGACACCGGCAGGCGCCAGATATCGGCATTCTGCTTGAGGATGGCAAACGCGAGGCGATTTCGATTCCCCGCCAGCGCCAGTTCCACATCCTGCCCGGCGCCCATCGTCAATTGTTGCGGAGCTCCGGCCGGCGAGCCATCTTCTTTCACCGGCACGCGCCACACATTCAACCCGCCGCTGCGATAAGAGGAGAAATATATGAACTTCCCCGAACGCGACCACACTGGATGAATATTCAGGAACTGGTCATTCGTGACCCAGACCATCCGCTTCGACGCCAGTTCCACCGCGCGGATATCGAACTTCGTGCGTTCCTGGTTTTGAAACACAATACGTTGTCCATCCGCAGACCAGCGCGGACGAAGATGCACGATGGCTTCCGAGGTATCAGTTGTCGCCTGCTGCGGGTTGTGTCCCTGGTTGTCCAGAATCCATATGCGGCGAGGTCCGGCCCAGGAAGCGTCCACCGCGATACGTGTGCTGTCCGGCGAATAGGAAGGATTGAAGGCGTTCTCGATCAGCTTGTATTCAGTGCCATTGCGCAGGTCGAGCGCCCAGACGTCAGCATCGTCGTATTGGCCAAAAACATCGCCGGGCTGCAGCTTTCCATCCGCGCGGTTGGAGCGAGTGAACAGAATCCGGCTCCCACCCGGCGACCACGCCGGCTGCAGGTCGTCACGGTCTCCATGGGTGAGTTGTTCTTCGCGGCCCGACTCGAGATTCTTGCGGAAGATCTTTCTGGCTCCTCCCGCCTGCGCGATGTAAAGCAGCTGCTTGCCATCGGCGGACAACGCGGGATCCTCTTCGATCCCTTCGGCAAAAGTGAGCTGCGTGAGTTTCACCTGCGGCGCGACCCCGGGAGCGTGGGTGTGTCGCCAATACAGCGCCAGAATGGCAATCACGATCGCCAGCAGCGAGATTCCAGCGGCTGTGAAGATCGGACGCCGGGTGCGGCCGGAGATCGCCATCTCATCGAGCGCCTTCTGCAGGACAGCCTTGGCCTCTGCCGCGTCCCCCAGGCGCTGGTCGGGATGCTTCTCCAGGCACCGCTTCAGCAGGCGGCGCACCGGTTCGGGTGTGCCCGGCGGCAGCGCCTTCCAGTCCGGCGTGGCGCTGGCGATCTGTGCCACCGTGTCCAGCACAGTGTCGCCGCCAAAAACCTTCTTGCCGACAAGAGTCTCGTAGAGAATGCAACCGAACGCCCACAGGTCGGAGCGTTTGTCCGCCGGCTTGCCACGCGCCTGCTCCGGACTCATGTACATCGGGGTGCCCAGCAGCGTGCCTTCGCGGGTGGGCGTGACCGGGGTGGTCACGGTGACGGAGCTGGCTTCGGCCGGAACCAGCGACAACGACTTCCCCAGGCCGAAATCAAAGACCTTCACCCGCTGTTCCGGCGTCACCAGGATATTGGAAGGCTTCAGATCGCGGTGGATCACGCCCTGGCTGTGGGCCGCCGCCAGCGCGTCCGCCACCTGTTCACACAACTCGAGCGAGGTGCGGACATCCGGCCGCTCGGATTCCAGAAATTCCTCCAGCGTCTTGCCGGGAATCAGTTCCAGCACCAGAAAGCAGGTCTGGCCGACGTCCTCAATTCCATAGATGGTGGCGATGTTGGGGTGATTCAGAGAGGCCAGGATTTGCGCCTCGTGCTCCAGGCGGGCGAGGTGCTCAGGATCGCGCAGCGCTTCCGGGACGATCTTCAGAGCCACGCTGCGGCCCAGCCGGGGATCGGTAGCGCGATACACCACGCCCATTCCCCCGGAACCGATCTGCGCCGAAACGCGATAGCGCCCTAGAGTCTGTCCAACGAGGGAAGAAGGTACTGCCATGTGCGGCGATGTTAGAGGCAGGAAGAGGTCAAGTCAACGGTGCGGCGGGCGAGCGGAGCGAGCCTCTGAGATCAGAGAGAGCGGGGGGCGCGCGAGCCGAGCGGTGGGACAGCCGATTCCGATAGCGGCACCGTTCCACGCCCCAGTCTCCCGATAGCCGCTTCCGCTCCCGA